>NZ_JAFMOS010000533.1 GCF_019049755.1 Rahnella perminowiae | reverse complement strand
ATATAGATCTGAATAACTATTCTAAAAAATCATGTTGCGGCGTCACTATTCACCAAAGCCCTAAAAACTAACGTTTTAACCCCGGTATGACCTGTTACTTAACACAAATTCAGCAAAAGCCGATGAAAAAAGGGCTTGCAACCGCAGAGGATTTGACGTTGCCCGCACAGCGGCAGACTGGCTGACACGCGCCTTGACCTGACCCGTGGCATTTATTTTATCGCAGAATGTGGGAGAAAAATTAGCCATATAATAAATACATATCATGAATAAATGACCATGTTTATATATTCTAAATTTATCATTAAGTGGTCTCTCCACATCGAGCATATTACCTTCGCCCCCTTCTTTTATCGGGTCCGGGAGCGGGGTTTCCATGGCGTTCAATAAAATCACAGCATGTCTATTTTTAGTTTTTAATTTAGTCCCCTTTTCAAAAGGCGTATTTGCCGAATCTCTCCCGGCCTGTTCAGGTATGCAAATCACTGAAAGTTGTGGTGCCACAGCCACGACGCTGGAAAATAAAACCCTCAATAGCTATACCATCGCTGACGGGGCTGTGATGCAGTTTTCCGGGCTCAGTGTGTCCGGTGATTCTGGCGGTGCATTCCATCTGGGGAACGGCAGCACACTGGAGATTATTCCCGAGGACACCTCCGGTTACAGCCTGTTCAGGGGGAATAGCAGCTCAGAAAATGGCGGTGCGATATTTGCTAAAGAAAACTCGACTGTCTCTGTGCAAAATACCCTATTCATTGATAACGTCGCCCCTGAATACGGGGGTGCGATATATATGAATGGCACAAATGACGAAGGCGAGACTGACCTGACGATAACGAACGGGGTATTCTCAGGAAACATTTCCAGCGAAGGAAAAGGCGGGGCGATTTATTCCCTGAATAACGAAGTCCGGCTGACAAATGTTTTATTTGCCGACAACCAGGCGAAAACCCATAAAAGCGCCAGTGCGGGTAATGGTAACGGCGGCGCTATTGATGCCACAGATAATACGACCGATTCCCATGGCGGAATGTTTATCACCAACAGCGAATTTACCGGCAACCAGGCCGGAGGACTGGGTGGGGCAATTTATACCAACAGTGCATCCACACCTTTCCTTGTCGACATCAAAATCGATGAAAACTATGAAGATAATGGCGGGGTGGCTTACTACCACGATAATGTTGCAGACAATTATAGCAACCAACCGGAGGCATCAGGCGGGGGTTTCATGTACCTCGGTCACAGTGAGGCGGAGTTTACTGTCGCCGCAGATAAGTCGCTGATCATCGGTAATGCCGGTAATGATGGCGCGTATGACTCGATAGCGGGATACGGTGCCATTTTCAAAGGTGGTGCGGGTGAACTGGTATTGAACGCCGACAACAGCAGTTTTACCGGTCTTTTCGACATTCTGGAGGGGACGGTGACACTGGGGCGTGACGATACCCTTATCAATGTGGGTGAGACTCATTGCCAGAACGACGCGGATACCTGTCACGGCATCGTCATAGGTAGCGACATTTCTCCGAACCCCTCAGCCCGACTTAATGTGGGCAGTACGCAACAGACATTTAAAAATGCATTTACGGGTCATGAAAACAGCACCCTGAATATTGATGCGGGGGGCAATGTCATGGTTAACAGCGGCTCTATGGCAGGAACCACAACCGGCTCAGGTAAGCTGACCGTGGCAGAAAATGGCAGTTTCGGTATGACCGGCGCACAGTCTATGGGGCTGGATGGC
Source organism: Rahnella perminowiae (assembly GCF_019049755.1). GTDB lineage: Bacteria > Pseudomonadota > Gammaproteobacteria > Enterobacterales > Enterobacteriaceae > Rahnella > Rahnella perminowiae. Next base: position 14,001 of record NZ_JAFMOS010000533.1, on the reverse strand, counting down.
GACATTGTGGTGGAAAAAAATGCCGTTCTCAGCCTGCGTGGCGATGCCGGAGACTTAGCTATTTTACAGGCCGATCCTCAGTCCATTGTGTTAGACGGCGGCGTACTGGATTTATCAGATATGACCACGTTTACCGGTGAGACCGAACAGGCCAACGACGGCCTGGCGATCAGTGGTTCCGGTGGTACGGTGATCGGTAATGACGATCGGGTGTCATTCAGCGCAGGCAGTGATTATCACGTTGATGGTGGCGTCTATGTGGTGGTTAACGCGGGTGCCGGTCGCGTCACGCTGGCGGATAACAATGCATATCTGGGCACCACGCAAATTGCCTCCGGCACGTTGCAGGTCACCGGTAATTCTCAACTCGGTGACGAGGCATACAACCGCCAGGTTATTTTTACCGATCCGACGCAGGCCGGTACGCTGGAGGTTTCTGCAACGGCGGAGGGCAACGGGCAAATTGATACCACATCAGCACAGACGGGTAAGGCGCGGGATATTGAAATGCGGGCCTCAGGGACGGTGCAGGTAGACGACGGCGTGACGACGCAATGGGGAGGCTTAGTAGCCGACAGCACCGGCGGGAGGGCAGACGTTAACAGCACCTTCACGAAAAGCGGTAACGGTACGTTAATCCTGCAGGATCCAGGCAGCAGCCATTCCGCCGTGCGCGTCGAACAAGGTACTTTGCAGGGTGGGGCGGAAAATATCATCACTGATGCCTCTTCACTGTATGTCGGTGAAAACGCCACGTTTGAAACCGGGATGGATCAGTGGGTACAAAGCATTGATGCGACATCTACCGGTGCGGTATTAATTTCCGAGGGTACACGACTGGTACTGGTAAATCAGGACACGTCTGCGACGCTGAATGCCAGCCTGTTTACGGGCACGGGCGGTACGCTGGTGAATGCCACATCAGGCTCGGGGCTGGAAGGTACACTGAACAGCAGTCTTTCCCTTGACGCATTAACCTATCTGAGCGGTGTGACGGTGAAGGGGGATCTCGATAACGGCGCCGGAACCGCCAGCCTGCAGAATGGTACGGCGGGCGATACGCTGACGGTCAAAGGCGATTATACCGGCGGCGGCACCGTGGTACTGGAAACGGAAATGAATGGCGATGCCTCAGCCTCCGATCAGCTCATCCTCAGTGGCAATACTGACGGTGATACCGCACTGACCATTGTGCCGGTCAGCGGCACCGGGCAGGCGACGCAAACCGGTATCAGGGTGGTTGATTTTGCTGCGGATCCACAAAACGTTCAGAACGGCGCAGATTTTCATCTGGCCGGTGAGCAGCAATATATCAATATGGGCGCCTATGACTATTCGCTGGTGAAAGATAATCAGGACTGGTATTTGCGCTCGCAGGTGGCGACGCCAGAACCGCAGCCCGATCCTGATGTCCCCCCGCAGCCCCAGCCAGTACCCGGTGGCGATAATTTTACCCCGGTGCTGAACCCTAAGACGGGGGGATACATGAGTAACCTGCGTATCGCCAATAATGCGTTCAGCATGACGGCACAGGATCACGCCGGTGCAGCCCATGACAACCTCAAACTGCGTGTGGAGTCTGCGCACGACAGTTCCACATTCAGCCATCAGATTGACCGCCACAACGACAGCACCGTTGCACAGATAAGCGGCAATTTTTGGCGGAATAACCTGGGTGACAGCGAATTAATGGCCGGTGTGGTGGGCGGTTACAGCATCAGCCACGGTGACAACACCAGCGTGCTGACCGGTCGTCAATCCGATAATAACACTCAGGGGTATGCTGTCGGGCTGACCGGTTCCTGGTATCAGGATGCGCGCAATCATCAGGGGATGTATCTCGACAGCTGGCTGCAATATGCCTGGTTTGATAACAGCGCCAGCGAAGACGGTACGGGTGACGATAATTATCACGCTTCCGGCGTTTTAGCTTCACTTGAGGGCGGTTACCGTTTCACCCTGATGCAGGGAAAACGGTGGAACTGGACACTGCAGCCCCAGGCACAGGTGATTTATCAGGGCGTGAAGCAGAAAGATTTTACCGCATCGAACCAGTCGAAAGTGGCACAGGCTGGCAATACTCCTGTTCAGACACGGCTGGGGATCCGCAGCGAATGGGACATTCACCCGGCACCCGCGTTACACCTTAAACCCTTTATTGACGCGAATTACCGACACAACAGTGCGCAGACTTCACTGAACGTTGATGGCGTGAACTTCACTGATAGCACAACCAAAGACAGTGCGGAACTGAGCATCGGCATCAACGGTGACCTGGGCGCAAATACCACAGTCTGGGGCAAAATGGGTCAGCAGCAAAGTTCAGAGGATTTTACACAAACCCAGGGGGCGATGGGGATAAGTGTTCGCTGGTAAGGCAGCGGGGCGGGCGGAAAAGCAAAAAGAGGACAGTATTAGCTGTCCTCTTTTTACCGGTAGAATTTTATAACGCCTGGGTGTGGATCATGTAATTCACATCCACATTCGGACCGAGCTTGAAATGGTCGGTCAGCGGATTGTAGTGCAGGCCAATGATGTGGCGCTCGGACAAGGGCGTGCGGTCAATCATCCCCAGTAACTCAGACGGTTTGATAAATTTTTTAATATCATGCGTGCCTTTTGGCACCATTTTCAGCACATACTCAGCGCCGAAAATTGCCATCAGCCAGGCTTTATTATTGCGGTTGATCGTGGAGAAAAATACATGGCCGCCGGGTTTCACCAGACGCGCACAGGCGGCAACAACAGAAGCCGGATCAGGAACGTGCTCCAGCATTTCCATACAGGTCACCACATCGTATTGCTGTGGATGTGCATCGGCATGTGCCTCAACGGTTTCCTGTACGTAATCGACTTTTACGCCGCTTTCCAGCGCATGCAAACGTGCCACCTGTAAGGGTTCGCCCCCCATATCCAGCCCGGTGACTTTCGCCCCTGCCACCGCCATGCTTTCACTCAAAATACCGCCACCGCAACCGACATCAAGAACATTTTTCCCGAACAGGCCACCGGCGCGTTCGAGAATATAGTTCAGACGCAGCGGATTGATGCGATGCAGCGGTTTGAATTCACCTTCCAGATCCCACCAGCGCGAGGCAACAGCCTCGAATTTGGCAATCTCTTCATGGTCGATGTTTTGGGGTGTTGCTGACGGTGTGGTTGTCATGAGCGTGATGAACTCCTTATAACTTGATTAGCGGATTATACATATTCCATCTGCTTTGGCTCAGTTTTGTCGTTCTGGTTAATGTTTATACGAAATGATGCCGATTGTGCAAGGGTTTGAATCGTGTTGAGTAATAGTACGCAAAAGGGGGCGGTTGTTTTCCACGTTTCGCTGGTTTGTGGTATAGTTTTACACCTTTGCCTATACAGGCAGCGGCCATGAATAATCAGTAGAGGGATAGCAGCTCCATGAGCGACCTTGCCAGAGAAATCACACCGATTAACATCGAAGAAGAGCTGAAAAACTCTTATTTGGATTATGCGATGTCCGTTATTGTCGGACGTGCGCTACCAGATGTGCGCGATGGTTTGAAACCGGTGCACCGCCGCGTACTTTTCGCAATGAATGTCCTCGGTAACGACTGGAATAAAGCCTATAAAAAATCGGCCCGTGTGGTCGGTGACGTTATCGGTAAATATCACCCACACGGTGATACTGCGGTATATGACACAATCGTGCGTATGGCACAGCCTTTCTCACTTCGCTATATGCTGGTGGACGGGCAGGGTAACTTCGGGTCAGTGGATGGCGACTCCGCAGCCGCCATGCGTTATACCGAAATCCGCATGTCAAAAATTGCCCACGAATTGCTGGCAGATTTAGAAAAAGAAACTGTCGATTTCGTGCCAAACTATGACGGCACAGAGCAAATTCCTTCTGTTATGCCAACCCGTATCCCTAACCTGCTGGTTAACGGCTCGTCAGGTATCGCTGTCGGTATGGCAACCAATATTCCGCCACATAACCTCACCGAAGTGATCAACGGTTGTCTGGCGTATATTGAGGATGAAAACATCAGCATTGAAGGGCTGATGGAGCACATCCCGGGGCCAGATTTCCCGACGGCGGCCATCATCAACGGTCGCCGTGGTATCGAAGAAGCCTACCGGACCGGCCGTGGCAAAATTTACATCCGTGCCCGTGCTGAAGTAGAGGCCGATGCTAAAACCGGTCGCGAAACCATCATTGTTCACGAGATCCCGTATCAGGTGAACAAAGCCCGTCTGATCGAAAAGATCGCCGAGCTGGTGAAAGAAAAACGCGTCGAAGGTATCAGTGCACTGCGTGATGAGTCTGATAAAGACGGCATGCGCATCGTCATTGAAATCAAACGTGATGCGGTGGGTGAAGTGGTTCTGAACAACCTGTATTCACTGACACAACTGCAGACTTCTTTCGGTATCAACATGGTGGCATTGCACCAGGGTCAGCCGAAGATCCTCGGCCTGAAAGAAATCCTTTCTGCGTTTGTTCGTCACCGCCGTGAAGTCGTCACGCGCCGGACTATTTTCGAACTGCGTAAAGCCCGTGACCGTGCGCATATCCTTGAAGCACTGGCGATCGCTCTGGCTAACATCGATCCTATCATCGAACTGATCCGTGCTGCACCGACACCGGCTGAAGCAAAGGCTGGCCTGGTCGCGCGTTCATGGGATCTGGGCAATGTTTCAGCGATGCTGGCAAGCGCCGGTGACGATGCTGCCCGTCCTGAATGGCTGGAGCCACAATTTGGTATTCACGACGGGAAATATTTCCTGACGGAGCAACAGGCCCAGGCCATTTTGGATCTGCGTTTGCAGAAGCTGACCGGCCTTGAGCACGAAAAACTGCTGGATGAATATAAAGAGCTGCTGGTGCAAATCGGCGAGCTGCTGTTCATCTTGTCCAGCCCTGACCGTCTGATGGAAGTCATTCGTGAAGAACTGGAAGCGATTCGTGATCAATATAATGATCCGCGTCGTACTGAAATTACGGCGAACACTTCTGACATCAACATTGAAGACCTGATCAATCAGGAAGATGTTGTGGTGACGCTGTCGCATCAGGGCTACGTAAAATACCAGCCTCTGACCGATTACGAAGCACAGCGTCGCGGTGGTAAAGGTAAATCGGCAGCGCGCATCAAAGAAGAAGATTTCATTGACCGTCTGCTGGTGGCTAACACCCACGACACTATTCTGATGTTCTCAAGTCGCGGACGTTTGTATTGGATGAAAGTCTATCAGTTGCCGGAAGCCAGCCGCGGTGCACGCGGTCGTCCTATCGTCAACTTGTTGCCGCTTGAACCGAACGAACGCATCACGGCGATCCTGCCTGTACGCGAGTACGAGGAAGGTCGTCATGTGTTCATGGCAACCGCCAGCGGTACAGTGAAGAAAACTGCCCTGACCGATTTCAGCCGACCACGCAGCGCCGGCATCATCGCCATCAATCTTAACGAAGGTGATGAGCTGATCGGTGTGGACCTGACTGACGGCCAGGACGAAGTCATGCTGTTCTCTGCGGCCGGTAAAGTGGTGCGCTTCTCCGAAGCAGCGGTTCGCTCAATGGGCCGTACGGCGACCGGTGTTCGCGGTATCCGTCTGGGCGAAGGTGACAGCGTTGTTTCGCTTATCATCCCGCGGGGTGATGGTTGTATTCTGACTGTGACGCAGAACGGTTTCGGTAAACGTACTGAATCGACTGAATACCCAACTAAATCCCGTGCAACCCAGGGCGTTATCTCCATCAAAGTGAGCGAGCGTAACGGACCGGTTATTGGCGCGATCCAGGTTGATGAAGCGGATCAGATCATGATGATCACCGACGCAGGTACGCTGGTGCGAACCCGTGTTTCTGAAGTGAGTACTGTCGGCCGTAACACCCAGGGTGTGACGCTTATCCGTACCGCCGATGATGAGCATGTGGTTGGTTTACAACGTGTTGCAGAGCCGGTTGAAGACGAAGAACTGGATGGTGTCGCCACCGAAGCGGGCGAACTGGAAGCGGCACAAGCAGCCGATCTGCCAGACGACGCGGAAAGTGAAGACGATCAGCCGGCTGATGACGAAGAAGAATAAGTTTTCGTAGCTGGCAGACAAAAGGGCATAACAATAGTTATGCCCTTTTTTATTGAATTCGTCTTAAAACAAATCTTTCACCTAAACTGCATTATCAGGCGCTTTTTAGAAAGTCTGGCAATAGTGTATCCTGATCCACATTCCGCTCACTGAGCCGCTTTGCTAATGGTTAATCTTTGAAATATCTTGCTTCGTTTCGCACAACGTTAAGAATCTCCCGTTATCTTTTCCGGGTGCTGGCGCTTATGTTGTGGACGCTGGGGGTGCTGCTGACCACCTTTTATGTGCTGAATATTTTCCACAACAAAGAGTCCGAGATCCGCGATGAGGATAACCTCAATTACGATCTGGCGCAGAGTTACATTAAGAACTCCAATGATGTGATGCACAGCATTAAGTTCATGGCTGAGAATCGCCTGAGCGCGTCGATGAACGGGCTGGATATCATCAATGGCATTATCAGCACGAAGAACACGGCGCCCACTTATCTCGCCTTGTTCCCTGAGTCCGATTGTTCCGGGATTAATGACAGCTACCGTAATTCGCTGGCTTCGTTGGGCAACATGATCCATTACTGGAAAGATAACTTTTCCGATGCCTACGATCTCAGTCGTGTGTTCTTCATCAGCGGCGAGAATTTATGTCTGGTTGATTTTGGGATCAGCAATGAACCGTTCGAGCGCGAAAGCCAGGAACAGTTGAAATCCTTACATGAAAAAATCCTGCAATATCGCAATGCGAAGAGCAAAGCTAAAGAAAACAGTCTGTACTGGGTGTCGCAGTCCGGCAGTAAAGATTCCGGAAATCTGTATGTGCTGACCCCGATTTATGTGGGCAATAAACTCGAAGCGCTGATGGGGATTCAGCAAAATCTTCGGGCTGAAGATTTATTGAATCCGAATTCTCAGCACACTGCGGTTACCTTACTCGATGAAGACGATCAGCCTCTGCTAGAGATTTCTGAGGACGAGCATTCCGCTAGCTCCCCGGAGGGTTATCCGCAGGACAGTTCATTCTTCGGGTATGTCAATGGCTACAAAGATTTGGTTTATAAAAAACCGCTGACACCGTCCTCGCTGAGTGTGGTGTATTCAATGCCGTTTAATACAGTGATTGACCGGTTTAAGATCCTGATTTTTAATGCTGTGTTATTGAATATTTTCTCCGGTTTGTTGTTGTTCATCCTGGCCTGGGTGTTTGAGCGCAAGATGTTTTTACCGGCCGAGGAAAACGCATTCCGGCTTGAGGAACATGAACAGTTCAATCACAAAATCGTGGCCTCAGCGCCGGTCGGCATTTCCATTTTGCGTATCAGCGATGGGGTTAACATCCTCAGTAATGAACTGGCGCACAATTACATCAGTATGCTGACTCAGGAAGACCGGCAGCGTATTACCCGAATCATCTGCGATCAACAGACGAATTTTGTCGATGTCATTACCAAGAACAATAACAATATTCAACTGAGTTTCGTACATTCACGCTACCGTAATGAAGATGTGGCGATTTGTGTGCTGATCGACGTCAGTGCGCGCGTGAAAATGGAAGAGTCATTGCAGGAAATGGCCAATGCGGCCGAGCAGGCCAGCCAGTCGAAATCGATGTTCCTGGCGACCGTCAGCCATGAATTACGCACACCGCTTTACGGCATCATCGGCAACCTGGACTTACTGCAAACGCAAGGGTTGCCTCAGGGAGTGGACCGTCTGGTGACGGCGATGAATAACTCGTCGGCGCTGCTGCTGAAAATCATCAGCGATATTCTCGATTTCTCCAAAATTGAATCCGAGCAACTGAAGATCGAGCCGCAGGAATTCTCCTGCCGTGAAGTGATCACTCATATTGCCGGTAACTATCTGCCGCTGGTGGTTAAAAAGCGTCTGGGGCTTTACTGCTTTATCGAACATAACGTGCCGCTGTCGTTCAATGGCGATCCGGTAAGGTTGCAACAGGTCATCTCCAACATTCTTAACAATGCGATTAAATTTACCGATACCGGATGCATCGTTCTGAATGTCAGAACCTGCGGTAACTATCTTGAGTTTCAGGTGCGCGATACCGGCGTCGGTATTCCTGAGCGGGAAATCACGCGCCTGTTTGATCCGTTCTTCCAGGTGGGGACCGGTGTGCAGCGTCATTTCCAGGGCACCGGGCTGGGGCTGGCTATCTGTGAAAAGCTGATTAACCTGATGGATGGCGATATCGAGGTAGAGTCAGAACCGGGACTCGGCAGCTCGTTCACGGTGCGTATTCCGCTTTACAATGCCACGTTCCCGTCGGGTGAACCGCTGGATCACTGGCAGGACAAAACGGTCTGGCTGGATGTGCGCAATGCTTATCTGGAAAGCTACCTGATGCAACTGATGCGCTATCACGGTGCGAATGTTCAGCGCTGCGAGCCGGAGCTGCAAAGCCAGCGGGAAGATGTCTTGATCACCGATACGCCGCTGATCCATAAGGGCGAACTGGCCGCACAAATTGAATTCTCCATCGACCATATCGGGCCGCCCGTCGAAACGCGGCCAGGTTACTGGGTTCACAGCACCTCGACCCCTCTGGAAATCACCGCACTGCTCAACCGGATTTATCGCCTTGATACGACACCGGAAGAAGAGGGCTGTGCAGCGCCGGAAGCCGCTGTGGCGCAGGATTACAGCGATATCACATTGCTGGTCGTGGATGATCATCCGATCAACCGTCGCCTTCTGGCGGACCAGCTGGGCACAATGGGATATGTCGTGATAACGGCGAATGACGGGATTGACGCACTGGATGCCATGCGTGCACACGAAATTGATATTGTGCTCAGCGACGTCAATATGCCGCGTCTTGACGGTTACGGGCTGACGGCAAAACTGCGCGAACTTGGCCACACTTTACCGGTGATCGGCGTTACCGCGAACGCGCTGGCGGAACAGCGTCAGCGTTGTCTTGAGGCGGGAATGGATAACTGTTTATCCAAACCGGTTACGCTGGAGACGCTGCGTGATACGCTCAGTTTTTACAGCGCGCTGGTACGTAAGAAACGCTAATCCTGCGGGCGGAAAGTGGACAATAAAAAGGCACCGCCCGGTGCCTTTTTTACAACTGAAGTAACGTAACCTTCTTAAATATCAGTCTTTATCCACCGGCTGGGAACTGACAGAAGACAGATAGTTCAGCAGGGCGATATCGTTTTCCACGCCCAGTTTCAACATCGCAGATTTCTTCTGGCTGCTGATGGTTTTGATGCTGCGGTTCAGCTTTTTGGCAATCTCAGTGACCAGGAAGCCTTCTGCAAACAAACGCAGAACTTCGCTTTCCTTCGGAGACAGACGTTTGTCGCCGTAACCATTAGCGCTGATTTTTTCCAGCAATTTCGCCACGCTGTCCGGCGTGAATTTTTTGCCTTTCTGCAATGCGGCCAGTGCCTTCGGCAGGTCGGTGGGCGCGCCTTGCTTGAGGACAATCCCTTCGATATCCAGATCCAGCACAGAACTCAGGATCGCCGGGTTATTGTTCATGGTCAGAACAATGATGGATAACTGCGGGTAATGACGCTTGATGTATTTGATCAAGGTGATGCCGTCGCCGAATTTATCGCCCGGCATGGACAGGTCAGTGATCAGCACGTGAGCATCAAGCTTGCTTAAGCTGTTAACCAGTGCAGTTGAGTCTTCGAACTCGCCTACAACATTCACCCATTCAATTTGTTCAAGGGACTTACGAATACCAAACAGGACGATAGGATGGTCATCAGCAATAATTACGTTCATATTATTCATGTGATTAGCTACCTTGCTGGAGCAGTCTGGAGACAAAAGAATCAATGTGATTGATGGTTTCAGTAATCTGTAAAACATCGCCATCTGCGATGTATTGTTCTAACGATTCACACATTTGCTTGCCTGGGGTCAGGTTCAGCATGGCGAACACCCCCTTGAGACGATGTGCTGTTTGGGAAAGTGATGTGAAATCACGGCGCTGGTTTTCATTATACAGTTTCTCAAGATCTTCCGGTACTGTCTCAACGAAAAGCTGATAGTAATCGCTTGATTTTAGCTGCTTTTCATAATGGTCGAGAGAGTTTTCGCCGGGTTCTTCGGGTGAAACACTGTCATCGGATACAGAAAATTGCTGTTCGATTAACAGTAATGTTGCGTCGATCAGCGCACTGCTGATGTTGTAATTGACGCGAATATAATGCTTTTCAAGCTGCTGTAATCCCGACTCATCGTCGGTCAGCAGCAGGGTAAATTGGTCACTGTTTTGCGGGTTATCTGTCAGTAAAACATCATATTCCCGCGCGGCCAGCCGGTCGTCAGCCACGATGCACACCGCACCGTAGGCGTTCATGGTCCGGGTCACAATACCGCGAACTTCATCTGATGTGATATCGAGTAATACCGTCACATCAGTCAGTAATTTTTCGTGTTCTGCTTCGACTTCCTGCGCTTCCTGACGTTGTTTTATACGCACAGTATAGCGTGTGCCGATATTAAGCTTACTGCGGATTTCCAGCTGGCCACCCAGTTTTTTGCACAGTTGGTTACACAGGAAGAATGTCAGCCCGGAGCCATGGTTAAAGCGATCGACTAACGTCTGACTAAGGAAAGGATAATTCAGATTACTCAGTTCTTCTTTGGAAATTCCGCTACCCGTATCGTTTATGTGGAAAATCAACTGATCCGGGCGATCTTCGTCCTGTTCGCTGGTCAGGGTTACCTTGCCCAGTGAGGTCGTAACGATGGCGTAGTCGAGCAACAGAGACAGAATTTTCTTCACCGCCTGCATATCGCCGATAAAGGCCGCTTCAGGGGCTATCTGGAAATGATTCAGTAACCCGAGGCCTTTCTGAGTCAGACGGGGAAGGGCCTCAAGCAACAATTCGTCTACCATGGCTGAAAGCACGTACCTATCACTTGCCGGTTGCCAGTCCTGGGTTTCCAGACGGGTCAGCAGTGTAATGTTATCGACCAGCGTCAGCGCATTGCGCGATTCATTCAGTAGTTTGCCTTCCAGCGTCTGACGTGTTTCCGGCTTCTGTTCTTCCACCAGAGCTACGGCCAGCCCGTTCAGTTCCTGCAAGGGCTGATTCAGCTCAATGCCCAGGTTATGCAGCATCAGTTTGCGTGCCTGCAGGTTCTTCTCAAACTCACGTTTGGCCTGTTGCAGCGTGCGGTTCACCATCACTTCTTTATCCTGATCGTGGAGCATAAACAGGTAAGTTTCCGGCGATATCTGACTGCGGATCATTCGGATTTCATAGACTTCGTTATTGACGGTCGCCTGTATCGTGCCGTGATGCTGTTCGGCCATATTGGCAATTTTGTTCAGGCTCAGGTGTGGCAATAACTGGTCGGCAATTTTATTGCTGAGGATCACGCTGTGATTGCTGAAGTTATACACCAGCAAACCCAGCGGCAGACCCGAAATGATTTCCTGATTCAGTGCCTGCTGCATTTGCAATTGTGCCGCCATATTCTCGCTCGGGCGGATGTACTGGTGGCGAATGAAATAGATGCTGATCATCGCCAGCCCGATCAGGAACACGTTGATCAGGATCAGCCAGAAGTTATTGTGTGCAAGATCAACCACCAGGCCAAACAGCGGCACATGGTAGGTCAGTGACAGCGGTGAATTGCTCAGCGGCACATCAAACACCAGCGACCATCCCTGCATCATAATGCTGCTGGCTGCCGTATTATCGTCGGTCGGATCACCTTCATTAACCGCCGTGGTGTTGCCATTAAGCTGGAAATTATCCCTCGCCATGCCGGAAGGGATCAGATCACTCATCGGTAAATCGAAGGCAATCACGGTCGCCAGATGACCCGGATTATTAAAGGTGGTGCGCAGGGAGAAAGAATAGTCGTTGCTCTGGCGCGATTTGCGCAGGGGAGAATAACTTTCACGCTCATCGAGGGTGTTTGCCTGCTGTAACATTTCGGCACGGCGTGACTGCAGCGTGCTGGTGAAATAGTTTTCTTTCAGGCGGGAATCCTGCTGCTCAAGCGGCACTGTGGTGATCAGCAACATACTGTTGTCCTGACCGTTCAGGTAATAGAGCGAATAAGGATGAGTTGTTGAACCCCACTGGTCATCCAGGAAGGATGAAATTTTCAGGGTTAAATCCAGGGTGGAGCTGTCATGAGTACCGAAAATCAGCGCATCGGTTTTCTTGTGAGATTTGGAAACAAAATACATGTCCTGGCGCAGGCGGATTTCCTGTGCATTGACGGCCTCCGCAGACATCGGCTGACCCGTGAAATTGTCGTAAATCTGGTAGGTCATGTAGCGGTACTTATCGATGCGCTTTTGCAGTAAATCTGCGGTGTTTTGTACCGTGAGCAGTTTGTCTTTCAGATAAGCATTGGTGTAGTTATACCCGTAAAGGCCAAGCCCCAGCGCCAGCAGTAAAATGAACAACCAAAAGAATCGCGTGATATTGGTTGATGTCAGCGATAAATATTTACCAGCCATGATGATGAGTTTTTCCCTTCATTCTTGTTATGACGCTTTTAGCGGACGACGGTTTTTGCACAAACAGTGACACACAACATCGTTGCCGCAACGCACCCTAATGCTACAGATAAGCTGCTGACTTGCGCGATAAAACCAATCAGCGCCGGACCCGCTAAAATACCGGCATAGCCCAGCGTTGTCACGGAGGCGATAGCCATTCCTGCTGGCATGGAGGTCTGATTGCCTGCCGCGCTGAACATGATCGGTACCAGATTTGACGCGCCAAATCCAATCATGACAAAACCCAGGCCCGCGACCCACAGATTATCGACGGTGGTCAGTAAAATCAGACCGAGGCTTGAAAACAGGCTGCCATACATCAGCACTTTATAACGACCCAATATGCTGATGATGCGATCACCGGTCAGACGTCCGGCCGTCATCGCGACGGAGAAAACGGCGTAACCGAGACCGGCCTGATGCGCTGACACACCGCGTTCGGTGGTAAGGAACAACGCGCCCCAGTCCAGCATCGACCCTTCGGTCATGAACATCACAAAACATAAAATCCCCAGCAGCACAACCCAGCCGCGGGGCAGAACAAATATCGGTCCGTCACCCTCATGACGCGTTTCGCGCCACAGATGCGGGCAGGTAAATATCACCAGAATTGCCAGTAAAACCACGACCAGCATTACTGACTGAAACGGCGACAGTCCGAGGAATAACAGGCCGGTTACAGCAAGCGCCCCAAAAATACTGCCCATACTGAAAAAACCGTGAAAGCCCGACATCATCGCACGGCCACTGGCTTTCTCAACCACAACGGCATGAACGTTCATCGCGACATCAATCATGCCGATGGCGGCCCCGAAGACCAGAAGAATTAACGCCATTCCGGCAGTGCTGTTCATGAGTGTCAGCAATGGGAGGGACAACAACAACAGTGAACTGGCGATCAGAATGACCGTTTTACACCCCAGTTTACTGGTCAGAAAACCGGTCAGCGGCATCGAAAATGTTGAACCTGCCCCGAGGCATAACAGCAGCAACCCCAGTGTTCCGTCACTGATTTCCAGCCGCAATTTGACGAAAGGCACCAGCGGTGCCCAGGCAGCCATTGCAAATCCTGACAACAGAAAAATAAGCCGCGTAGCATGTTGTTGTGCCACGCCAGGTTGCGAAACGGGCTCAGCCATCATTTCCTGCGGGGGCGGTGTGGTTATCGGGTCGTGAGACATATCGTGAAAATCCCTTTGCATTTAAAAAATTAAACCACTCACCGCCCGCAAACGTACTGGCCGGATACTTTAGCAGAAAGCATAAGTGCTGTGATTGCGCATAGTCTTAATTGTGTGCTTGCCGGATACCCTGACGCCAGGAAATCTCAAAGACCATCACACAATCAGTAAGTCAATTTGATGAATTTCTTTGCCGTCACCTGATTGATTTTATTATTAATAATCCCTTTTATCTTGTATGGGTAATAAG
>NZ_JAFMOS010000534.1 GCF_019049755.1 Rahnella perminowiae | reverse complement strand
GTTTTTTCATGCATCTACAGATTATTCAGCAGTTGCTACTTCTGCTTTTGACTCTGCACGATCAACGAGCTCGATGTATGCCATCGGCGCATTGTCGCCTGCACGGAAGCCACACTTAAGAATACGAGTGTAACCACCGGCACGGCTCGCGAAACGCGGGCCCAGTTCATTAAACAGTTTTGCCACGATCTCGTTATCACGAGTACGGGCGAATGCCAGACGACGATTTGCAACGTTGTCGGTCTTGGCAAGAGTAATCAGCGGCTCAACAACGCGACGCAGCTCTTTCGCTTTCGGCAGGGTCGTCTTGATGATCTCATGACGAACCAAAGAGCCGGCCATGTTACGGAACATAGCCTGTCGGTGGCTGCTGTTACGGTTCAGTTGACGACCACTCTTACGATGGCGCATGACCTTATCCTTCTCAGTAAAACCTTAACCTGTGATCCGGTTACTCGTCAGCAATACTTGCTGGTGGCCAGTTTTCCAGGCGCATGCCCAGAGACAAACCACGGGACGCAAGTACGTCTTTGATCTCAGTAAGAGATTTTTTACCCAGGTTAGGTGTTTTAAGTAACTCAACCTCGGTACGCTGTACCAGATCACCGATGTAGTGGATTGCTTCTGCCTTAAGGCAGTTAGCAGAGCGGACAGTCAATTCCAGATCGTCAACAGGGCGCAGCAGGATTGGATCGAATTCCGGCTTCTCTTCTTTGACTTCCGGTTGACGTACATCTCGTAAATCAACGAAAGCTTCAAGTTGTTCAGCAAGAATGGTTGCCGCACGACGGATCGCCTCTTCAGGATCGATCGTACCGTTGGTTTCCATTTCGATAACCAGCTTGTCCAAATCAGTACGCTGTTCTACACGCGCTGCTTCAACATTGTAGGCAATTCGCTCTACAGGGCTGTAGCATGCGTCTACTAACAGACGACCAATTGGGCGCTCATCTTCTTCCGAATGAATTCGGGCAGACGCCGGCACATAACCACGACCGCGCTGAACTTTGATACGCATGCTGATAGCAGCGTTCTCATCGGTCAGGTGGCAGATGACATGTTGCGGCTTGACGATTTCGACATCACCATCATGGGTAATGTCGGCTGCAGTCACAGGGCCAATGCCAGACTTATTCAGGGTAAGGATAACTTCATCTTTCCCTTGAACTCTCACCGCCAGCCCTTTCAGGTTGAGCAGGATCTCCAGGATATCTTCCTGTACGCCTTCTTTGGTGCTGTACTCATGCAGTACACCATCAATCTCAACCTCGGTCACCGCGCAACCCGGCATGGATGAAAGCAGAATACGGCGCAGTGCGTTGCCTAAAGTATGGCCAAAGCCACGTTCTAAAGGCTCAAGGGTCACCTTGGCGTGCGTCGAACTGACTTGCTCGATATCTACCAGGCGCGGTTTTAGAAACTCTGTCACAGAACCCTGCATTGTGTCCTCTCTTTGGTACTAAGCTTTACTTGGAGTAAAGCTCGACGATCAGGTGTTCGTTAATGTCGGAAGACAGATCAGTACGTTCAGGCATACGCTTGAACACACCTTCCATCTTGGCAGCATCAACTTCAAGCCAAGTCGGCTTTTCACGCTGTTCAGCCAACTCCAAAGCGGCCTTCACGCGAGATTGCTTTTTAGCTTTCTCACGGATGCTGACAACGTCATTCGGAGATACCTGATAAGAAGCGATGTTAACAACGCGACCGTTTACCATGATAGCTTTGTGGCTAACTAACTGGCGCGATTCCGCACGAGTAGCGCCGAAGCCCATACGATAAACTACGTTGTCCAAACGGCCTTCAAGCAGTTGCAACAGGTTTTCACCGGTGTTGCCTTTCAGGCGTGCTGCTTCTTTGTAATAGTTACGGAACTGACGCTCCAGAACACCGTAGATACGGCGAACTTTTTGCTTTTCACGTAACTGTACACCGTAGTCAGACAGACGCGGTTTACGCGCACCATGCTGACCAGGAGCTTGTTCAATTTTACACTTGGTATCGATCGCGCGAACGCCAGATTTAAGGAATAAATCTGTGCCCTCACGACGGCTAAGCTTGAGCTTAGGACCCAAATATCTTGCCATTTTCTCTCTCCAACAAACCTAAAAGCAGCGTTATACGCGACGCTTTTTCGGCGGACGACAACCGTTATGAGGGATAGGAGTCACATCAGTAATATTAGTGATGCGGAAACCAGCCGCGTTTAATGCGCGGATAGTAGACTCACGACCAGGACCAGGTCCTTTAACCATAACTTCCAGATTCTTGATACCGTATTCTTTCACTGCGTCAGCGCAGCGCTCTGCTGCAACCTGAGCTGCGAACGGAGTGGATTTACGAGAACCACGGAAACCGGAACCACCAGCTGTTGCCCAACCCAAAGCATTACCCTGACGATCGGTAATGGTAACAATGGTGTTGTTGAAAGAAGCATGGATATGAGCCACGCCGTCAGAGACTTGTTTTCTTACACGTTTACGTGTACGAACAGGTGCCTTTGCCATTTATTCAATCACCCCGATTATTTCTTGATCGGTTTACGCGGACCCTTACGGGTACGTGCGTTAGTCTTGGTACGCTGACCGCGCACTGGAAGACCACGACGATGACGCAAACCACGATAAGTTCCAAGGTCCATAAGACGCTTGATGCTCAGGGTGACTTCACGACGCAGATCACCTTCAACAATGAACTTGGCAACTTCGTCACGCAGTTTTTCGATTTGCTCTTCAGACAGCTCACTGATCTTAACATTTTCAGCAATACCGGATGCAGCACAGATAGACTGTGAGCGGGTTTTGCCGATGCCGTAGATCGAAGTTAATGCGATCACGGTATGTTTCTGATCAGGAATGTTAATGCCTGCTATACGGGCCACTATGCACTCCTACTATTTATATACGGCAACACCATTCTGAAAAGCCCGTTTTCAGGATACTCAAATAGTATTGCTGCTTACATACAAAAGATTGGCTGGCTAATCTAGCCAGCTCAACCCAACTTTGCAAGAAAAATATGCGAGATAATCAGCCTTGACGCTGTTTATGCTTCGGTTCTGCGCTGCAGATTACGCGAACGATACCGTTACGCTTAACAATTTTGCAGTTACGACATAATTTCTTGACGGAAGCACGAACTTTCATTTTTACTCTCCGTAACTTCGCAAACTCACCAGATTAGCGGTTATAGCCTTTCAGGTTTGCTTTCTTCAATGCAGACTCGTACTGACTTGACATCATCAGAGTTTGCACTTGAGCCATAAAGTCCATGATAACGACGACTACAATCAGTAGAGAAGTACCACCAAAATAGAATGGAACTTTCATCGCGTCACGCATGAACTCCGGGATAAGGCAGATGAAAGTAATATACATTGCACCAATTAAGGTTAAACGAGTCATTACTTTATCGATGTACTTCGCCGTTTGCTCTCCCGGACGAATTCCTGGTACAAATGCACCGGACTTCTTCAGGTTATCTGCTGTCTCCCGCGGGTTGAACACCAACGCAGTATAAAAGAAACAGAAGAAGATGATTGCAGTCGCATAGAGTAACACATAAAGCGGTTGTCCAGGCTGCAAATACAGCGAAATCGTAGTCAGCCAGTTCCAACCAGTCCCGCCCCCAAACCATGATGCAATCGTGGCAGGGAACAGAATAATGCTGGAAGCGAAGATCGCTGGGATTACCCCGGCCATATTCACTTTCAACGGTAAGTGCGTGCTCTGTGCTGCATAGACACGACGACCTTGTTGGCGCTTAGCGTAGTTAACGACGATACGACGTTGACCACGTTCAACAAACACCACAAAGAAAGTCACTGCAAACACTAAAACTGCAACCAACAGCAACAGGAGGAAGTGCAGGTCGCCTTGCCGAGCTTGTTCGATAGTATGTGCAATCGCTGGCGGGAGACCCGCTACGATACCTGCAAAGATTATGATTGAAATACCGTTACCGATACCTCGTTCAGTAATCTGCTCCCCCAGCCACATCAGGAACATTGTCCCAGTCACCAAGCTCACAACTGCAGTAAAGTAGAACGCAAAGCCTGGATTTAACACCAAGCCCTGCATACCAGGCATATTCGGCAGACCGGTAGCAATACCGATCGACTGAAACACTGCCAATACCAGCGTACCGTAACGAGTGTACTGGCTAATCTTACGACGGCCAGCCTCTCCTTCTTTCTTTATTTCTGCTAAAGCTGGATGAACCACCGTTAACAGCTGGATAATGATCGATGCCGAAATGTACGGCATGATCCCCAGAGCAAAGATTGAAGCACGGCTAAGGGCACCACCAGAGAACATGTTAAACATTTCAATGATGGTACCTCTTTGCTGCTCGAGCAATTTGGCAAGTACAGTGGCATCAATACCAGGGATCGGAATAAAAGAGCCGATACGGAAAACAATCAGCGCACCGATAACAAACAAAAGTCTGCGCTTCAGTTCGCCTAGTCCACCCTTGGCACTTTGAAAATCTAATCCCGGTTGCTTAGCCATCTGCTACTTATTCCTCAATTTTACCGCCAGCAGCTTCGATAGCAACACGAGCGCCTTTGGTGACACGCAAACCACGCAGAGTTACCGCACGACCGACTTCGCCAGAAAGGATTACTTTCGCGAACTCGATCTGGATACCAACCACGTTAGCGGCTTTCAGCGCGTTCAGGTCGATCACGTCGCCTTCCACCAGAGCCAGTTCAGACAGACGAACTTCTGCCGTGATCATAGCTTTGCGGGAGGTGAAGCCGAATTTCGGCAAACGACGATATAAAGGCATCTGACCACCTTCAAAACCACGACGTACGCCACCACCAGAACGTGAGTTCTGACCTTTGTGACCACGACCGCCGGTTTTACCCAGGCCAGAACCAATACCACGACCTACACGCCTTGGCGCTTGTTTGGCACCATCAGCCGGAGACAGAGTATTTAAACGCATCTCTTACTCCTCAACCTTAACCATGTAGGAAACCAGGTTGATCATACCGCGTACAGCAGGAGTATCCTCACGCTCAACGGTGTGACCAATGCGACGCAGACCCAGGCCCAGCAGAGTAGCTTTATGCTTCGGCAGACGGCCAATGGAACTGCGAGTTTGTGTAACTTTAATAGTCTTTGCCATGGTTAATTACCCCAGAATTTCTTCAACGGATTTACCACGCTTGGCAGCGACCATTTGTGGGGATTTCATATTTGCCAAAGCATCGATAGTTGCACGAACCACGTTGATCGGGTTGGTAGAACCATAAGCTTTAGCCAATACGTTATGAACCCCTGCAACTTCCAGGACGGCGCGCATTGCACCACCGGCGATAATACCGGTACCTTCGGAAGCCGGCTGCATGAACACACGGGAACCCGTATGAGCACCTTTAACAGGATGCTGCAGGGTGCCGCTATTCAGCGCGACATTCATCATGTTGCGACGGGCTTTTTCCATCGCTTTCTGGATCGCTGCCGGAACTTCGCGTGCTTTGCCGTAGCCAAAACCAACGCGACCGTTACCATCACCAACTACTGTCAGTGCGGTAAAGCTGAAGATACGGCCACCTTTTACGGTTTTAGATACGCGGTTTACCGCGATCAGCTTTTCCTGCAGTTCGCCAGCTTGTTTTTCGATGTGAGCCATCTTAAACCTCTTCCTTAGAACTGAAGGCCAGCTTCACGGGCAGCATCTGCCAGTGCCTGGACTCGACCATGATATTGGAAACCGGAACGGTCAAAGGATACTTTCGTGATCCCTTTTTCCAATGCGCGTTCTGCGATAGCTTTACCTACAGCAGTGGCAGCATCTTTGTTGCCGGTATACTTCAGTTGCTCAGTGATAGTTTTTTCTACAGTAGATGCAGCAACTATTACTTCAGAACCGTTTGGTGCGATGACCTGTGCGTAAATATGACGCGGGGTACGATGTACCACCAGACGAGTCGCACCCAATTCTTTGAGCTTGCGGCGTGCGCGGGTCGCACGACGGATACGAGCAGATTTCTTATCCATAGTGTTACCTTACTTCTTCTTAGCCTCTTTGGTACGCACGACTTCGTCGGCGTAACGGACACCCTTGCCTTTATAAGGCTCAGGACGACGGTAGGCACGTAAATCCGCAGCAACCTGACCAATAACCTGTTTATCAGCGCCTTTCAGCACGATTTCAGTTTGGGTCGGACATTCTGCAGTGATGCCTTCCGGCAGTTGATGATCGACCGGGTGAGAGAAGCCTAAGGCTAAATTCACCACGTTGCCTTTAACAGCAGCACGATAACCAACACCTACCAGTTGAAGCTTTTTAGTGAAGCCGTCGGTAACACCTATAACCATAGAGTTCAACAGTGCACGAGTGGTACCCGCTTGGGCCCAACCGTTTACAGAGCCTTCGCGCGGAGCGAAAGTCAGTGTATTTTCTTCCTGTTTAACTACAACTGCGTCATGGATAGTACGTGACAGCTCGCCGTTTTTACCCTTAATCGAAATAACCTGACCGTTGAGTTTTACCTCTACGCCGGCAGGAATGACGACGGGTGCTTTTGCAACACGAGACATTCTTTCCTCCCAATTAAGCTACGTAGCAGATAATCTCGCCACCAAGACCAGCTTGGCGAGCTGCACGATCAGTCATAACACCTTTAGAGGTAGAAATAACAGCGATACCCATACCGGCCATAACTTTTGGCAGCTCATCTTTTTTCTTATAGATGCGCAGGCCTGGACGGCTGATACGTTGAATGCTTTCTACCACTGCCTTACCCTGGAAGTACTTCAGTACTAATTCCAGTTCAGGTTTGGCGTCGCCTTCGATTTTAAATTCTTCAATGTAGCCTTCTTCCTTCAGCACGTTGGCAATAGCCACTTTCAGCTTGGAGGAAGGCATGGTGACCGCAACTTTGTTCGCGGCTTGACCGTTACGGATACGGGTCAGCATATCCGCGATCGGATCTTGCATGCTCATCTGTCTTTACTCCCGTGATTCAATTGGTGACAATTACCAGCTAGCCTTCTTAAGACCCGGAATTTCACCGCGCATAGCGGCTTCACGGACCTTAATACGGCTCAACCCGAACTTCCGCAGGAAAGCATGCGGACGACCAGTTTGACGGCAGCGGTTACGCTGACGAGACGGGCTGGAATCACGCGGCAGAGACTGCAGCTTAAGAACTGCATCCCAACGATCTTCGTCGGATGAGTTCACACCAGAGATAATAGCTTTCAATTCCTCGCGTTTAGCGCGGTATTTATCAGCCAGTTTTACGCGAACGACTTCGCGTGCTTTCATGGATTGCTTAGCCATTAGTAACCCTGCCTTACTTGCGGAACGGGAAGTTAAAGGCTGTCAGCAATGCACGGCCTTCATCATCGGATTTCGCAGTAGTGGTGATAGTAATATCTAAACCACGAACGCGATCGACTTTATCATAATCGATTTCCGGGAAGATGATCTGTTCACGCACGCCCATGCTGTAGTTACCACGACCATCGAAAGACTTAGCAGACAAGCCGCGGAAGTCACGAATACGTGGAACAGCAATGGAGACCAGACGCTCAAAGAACTCCCACATGCGTTCGCCGCGGAGGGTTACTTTACAGCCGATCGGATAGCCCTGACGAATTTTGAAGCCTGCAACTGATTTGCGTGCTTTGGTGATCAACGGCTTTTGACCGGAGATTGCTGCCAGGTCAGCTGCTGCGTTATCCAGCAGTTTCTTGTCAGCGATCGCTTCACCAACACCCATGTTCAGGGTGATCTTCTCGACCCGAGGGACTTGCATGACAGAATTGTAACCAAACTCAGTCATGAGTTTTTTTACGACATCGTCTTTGTAGTAATCATGCAGTTTCGCCATCGTACTACTCCAAATTACTTGATAGTTTCGCTGTTAGATTTGAAGAAACGGACTTTTTTGCCGTCTTCGAATCTAAAGCCTACACGGTCCGCCTTGCCAGTAGCCGTGTTGAAGAGAGCAACGTTAGAAACCGGAATTGCAGCTTCTTTTTCAACGATGCCGCCTGGTTGATTCAGGGCCGGTACAGGCTTCTGATGTTTCTTAACCAGGTTGATACCTTCAACAATGACCTTGCCAGAAGACAGGACATTTTTTACTTTACCGCGCTTACCTTTATCTTTACCGGTAAGCAGGATAACTTCGTCATCACGACGGATTTTCGCTGCCATGGTTCGCTCCTTAGAGTACTTCTGGTGCCAGAGAGATAATTTTCATGAACTTCTCATTACGCAGTTCACGAGTTACCGGCCCAAAAATACGCGTGCCGATTGGCTGCTCGCTGTTATTGTTTAAAATAACGCATGCATTACCATCGAAGCGAATGACAGAACCGTCCGGGCGACGAACACCCTTCTTGGTGCGCACCACTACCGCCTTCAGCACATCGCCTTTCTTCACCTTACCGCGAGGAATTGCTTCCTTGATGGTAATTTTGATGATGTCGCCGACGCCTGCGTAGCGACGGTGCGAGCCACCTAGAACCTTGATACACATTACGCGACGTGCACCGGAGTTGTCGGCCACGGTCAGCATAGTCTGTTCTTGGATCATGTTAGTGCTCCGCTAATGTCAACTACAACTTTAGGACCCAGGATAGGTCATTAAGAAATCCCCACAATATGAGGGCGCGGCATTATAACACCGGTTCCCGATTATGGGTAGAAAAAATAAACGGCCCACGTACATGAGCCGTTTATCTATTTTTGAGAGGCGCTACTGTATTACAGAATCGCTTTCTCTACAACGCGAACCAAGGTCCAAGACTTAGTCTTAGACAGTGGACGGCATTCGCTGATTTCCACAACGTCGCCGATACCACATTCATTGTTCTCGTCATGTACGTGCAATTTAGTCGTACGTTTGATGAACTTACCGTAGATCGGGTGTTTCACCACGCGTTCAATCGCAACAACAATGGATTTTTCCATTTTGTTACTGATTACACGACCCTGCAGAGTACGGATCTTGTCAGTCATTACGCACCCGCCTTTTCAGTCAGTAAAGTTTTCACACGTGCAACATCACGACGCACTTGTTTCAACAGGTGTGTTTGCTGCAACTGACCGCTTGCCGTTTGCATGCGCAGGTTAAACTGCTCACGCAAAAGGTTCAGCAACTCAGTGTTCAGCTCTTCCACGCTTTTTTCGCGCAGCTCTTGTGCTTTCATTACATCACCGTCTTAGTTACAAAGGTGGTTTTGATAGGCAGTTTGGCTGCTGCCAGCTGGAAGGCTTCACGAGCCAGCTCTTCAGGCACACCGTCCATTTCGTACAGGACTTTACCAGGCTGGATCAAAGCAACCCAATACTCTACGTTGCCTTTACCTTTACCCATACGAACTTCGAGCGGTTTCTCGGTGATCGGTTTGTCCGGGAATACTCGGATCCAGATCTTACCTTGACGCTTAACTGCACGGGTCATCGCACGACGTGCTGCTTCAATTTGACGAGCAGTCAGACGACCACGGCCAACAGCTTTCAGACCGTAAGTGCCGAAGCTCACATCCGTACCTTGCGCAAGACCACGGTTGCGGCCCTTGTGCACCTTACGGAATTTTGTACGCTTTGGTTGTAACATCAGCGACTCTCCTTACTTGCGGCCTTTACGCTGCTGCTTTTTAGGTTGAGCAGCCGGTTCCGGTTGTTCAACTGCAGCCATACCACCCAGGATCTCACCTTTGAAGATCCATACCTTAACGCCGATTACACCGTAAGTGGTGTGCGCTTCAGATGTGTTGTAATCGATATCCGCACGCAGAGTGTGCAACGGAACACGACCTTCACGGTACCATTCAGTACGCGCGATTTCAGCACCGCCAAGGCGGCCGCTTACTTCAACTTTGATACCTTTAGCGCCAAGACGCATTGCGTTCTGTACTGCACGCTTCATAGCACGACGGAACATAACGCGACGTTCCAGCTGTGAAGTGATGCTGTCAGCAACCAATTTTGCGTCCAGTTCCGGTTTACGGACTTCGGCGATGTTAATCTGCGCAGGAACGCCAGCGATATCCGCTACGACCTTACGCAGTTTTTCGACATCTTCGCCTTTCTTGCCGATAACGATGCCAGGACGAGCAGTGTGGATAGTCACACGGATGCTCTTCGCCGGACGCTCGATAACGATGCGAGAAACGGAAGCTTTCGCCAATTCCTTAGTCAGGAATTGACGAACTTTAAAGTCGCCGTCCAGGTTGTCAGCGAAATCTTTGGTATTTGCATACCAAGTAGAGTTCCAAGGTTTGACAATACCCAGTCGAATACCATTAGGATGTACTTTCTGACCCATTGCTAGTCTCCAGAGTCTCAGCGATCGGACACAACCACAGTAATGTGGCTGGTGCGCTTCAGAATGCGATCTGCACGACCTTTAGCACGCGGCATAATGCGCTTCATGCTTGGGCCTTCGTCTACGAAAATCTTCGTGACTTTCAGATCATCGATGTCAGCGCCATCGTTGTGTTCTGCGTTAGCAATGGCAGACTCCAGCACCTTCTTAACCAGACCAGCAGCTTTCTTGTTGGTGTAGGCCAGAGTTTCCAGAGCTTGCGACACTTTCTTACCGCGAATCAGGTCAGCAACAAGGCGAACCTTCTGAGCAGAAGAACGAGCGTGGCGATGTTTAGCGATAGTTTCCATCTCTTCCTCCTACCTTAGCGCTTTTTAGCTTTTTTATCAGCCGCATGGCCGCGATAAGTACGAGTCGGCGCGAATTCACCCAGTTTGTGACCGACCATTTCATCGGAAACAAATACTGGTACGTGCTGACGACCATTATGGACAGCGATGGTCAAACCGATCATGTTAGGAAAGATCGTTGAACGACGGGACCAAGTGCGCAAAGGCTTCTTGTCACCGCTTTCCACCGCTTTCTCTACCTTCTTCAGCAAGTGCAGGTCAATAAAAGGACCTTTCTTGAGAGAACGTGGCATGGCTTATCCTCTAATTATTTTTTGCTACGGCGACGTACAATGAATTTATCAGTACGCTTGTTGCTACGGGTCTTCTTACCTTTGGTTTGAACGCCCCACGGAGTTACCGGGTGCTTACCAAAGTTACGACCTTCACCACCACCGTGTGGGTGATCGACTGGGTTCATCGCAGTACCGCGAACGGTAGGACGAATACCACGCCAACGAGCAGCACCTGCTTTACCCAGAACGCGAAGCATGTGTTCAGAGTTACCGACTTCACCTAAGGTGGCGCGGCAATCAATCTGAACTTTACGCATTTCGCCAGAGCGCAGACGCAGAGTTACGTAGGAACCGTCACGAGCAACGATCTGAACGTAGGCACCGGCTGAACGAGCCATCTGGCCGCCTTTACCTGGTTTCATTTCTACGTTATGAACCGTTGAACCTACTGGGATGTTGCGCATAGGCAGGGTGTTACCTGTCTTGATTGCAGCATCAACACCAGATTGGATCTGGTCACCCACTTTCAGGCCTTTCGGCGCCAGGATGTAACGGCGTTCGCCGTCTTTGTACAGAACCAGCGCGATATTCGCGGAACGGTTCGGATCGTACTCCAGACGCTCAACCACTGCAGCGATACCATCTTTGTTGCGTTTGAAGTCAACCAGACGATAATGCTGTTTGTGGCCACCACCGATATGACGGGTGGTGATACGGCCATTGTTGTTACGGCCACCGCTTTTGCTCAGTTTTTCAAGCAGCGGAGCATAAGGTTTACCCTTGTGCAGCTCAGGGTTAACCACTTTAACAACGTGGCGACGACCCGGAGATGTAGGTTTACATTTAACAATTGCCATTGTTCTTACTCCTCCGACTTACTCAGCGCCGCTGATGAAGTCCAGATTCTGGCCTTCTTTCAGGGTTACGTAAGCTTTTTTCCAGTCGCTACGACGACCAACACGCTGACCGTGACGTTTAACTTTGCCTTTAACCAGCAAAGTGTTCACATCTTCGACTTCGACTTCAAACAGTTTCGAAACCGCAGCTTTGATTTCCGCTTTAGTCGCGTCTTTGGCAACTTTGAGAACGATGGTGTTGTTCTTTTCCATCGCAGTAGACGCTTTTTCAGAAACGTGCGGCGCGCGCAGCACTTTCAGCAGACGTTCTTCACGAATCATGCCAGCATCTCCTCAACTTGCTTCACAGCGTCAGCAGTCATAACTACTTTGTCGAAGGCGATCAGGCTTACTGGATCGATACCTGCTACATCGCGAACGTCAACCTTGTACAGGTTACGTGCGGCCAGGAACAGATTCTCGTCGACTTCGCCAGTTACAATCAGCACGTCTTCCAGAGCCATGTCTTTCAGTTTCTGTGCCAGCAGCTTAGTTTTAGGCGCTTCTACAGAGAACGTCTCGACAACGATCAAACGATCTTGACGTACCAGTTCGGACAGAATGCTTTTCAGCGCGCCGCGGTACATCTTTTTATTTACTTTTTGACTGTGGTCCTGTGGCTTTGCAGCGAAGGTTACACCACCGGAACGCCAGATCGGGCTCTTAACAGAACCTGAACGCGCACGGCCAGTACCTTTCTGACGCCAAGGTTTTTTACCGGAACCGGTTACTTCAGCACGGGTCTTCTGAGCGCGAGTACCTTGACGGGCACCTGCTGCATAAGCAACAACGACCTGGTGTACCAGCGCTTCATTGAAATCACGCCCGAAGGTAGTTTCGGAAACAGTCAGCGCGCTCTGCGCGTCTTTCACTACTAATTCCATTCCTATCTCCTCGACGTTAAGCCTTAACAGCAGGTTTAACGATCAGGTTGCCACCGGTAGCACCCGGAACAGCACCCTTGACCAGCAGCAGGTTGCGCTCAGCGTCAACACGTACTACGTCCAGGCTTTGAACGGTTACACGCTCGTTACCCAGTTGGCCTGCCATTTTCTTGCCTTTGAACACTTTGCCCGGAGTCTGGTTCTGACCGATAGAACCCGGAACACGGTGAGACAAGGAGTTACCATGGGTAGCGTCTTGGGTACGGAAATTCCAGCGCTTAACTGTGCCAGCAAAACCTTTACCTTTAGAAGTACCGGTAACATCAACTTTCTTAACGTCTGCGAAAATTTCAACGCTAATGTTCTGACCTGCAGTAAATTCTTCACCTTCTGCAAGGCGGAATTCCCACAGACCGCGGCCAGCTTCTACGCCAGCTTTAGCGAAGTGACCCGCTTCTGGTTTGGTTACACGGTTAGCTTTTTTGCTACCAGTAGTAACCTGTACAGCGCGGTAACCGTCGTTGTCCAGGTCTTTGACCTGAGTAACGCGGTTTGCTTCAATTTCGATAACGGTTACAGGGATAGAAACGCCATCTTCAGTGAAGATACGAGTCATACCCACTTTCTTACCGACTAAACCAATCATTGTTTCAACCTCTCAATCGCTCAATGACCCTGATTAACCCAGGCTGATCTGCACGTCTACACCAGCAGCCAGATCCAGACGCATCAGAGCATCAACGGTTTTCTCGGTTGGCTCAACGATGTCAACCAGACGCTTGTGAGTGCGAATTTCATACTGATCGCGCGCATCTTTATTGACGTGCGGAGAAATCAGAATGGTAAAGCGCTCTTTGCGGGTCGGCAGCGGGATTGGACCACGAACTTGCGCACCAGTGCGCTTCGCAGTCTCAACGATTTCCGCAGTTGATTGATCGATCAGACGATGATCAAACGCTTTCAGGCGGATACGGATTCTTTGGTTCTGCATGAGACCAGAGCTCCAATTATTTTAAACGTAAATAATTACTCCTCAAACCCATTTCGATTGATGGGAGAGTGTAATCGTTCTTCACATAACCCCCATATCGGGAGTATTGTTGACCGGCAAGTAAACTTATCGGCCATCTGATTCTCATTGAATCAGACCTACCAAGATTAGGTAAGCCCGCGCATTATACTTAAACACCCGCAAGAAGCAATCTGAACTATAAAGAAAATGCTTTTATTTTGCGCTCTTCTCTTCTTGCTGCTGCTCCTGCATTGCTTTTTTCAGCCATTCTTGTAAGGGCATGTCAGGGCTTCCCTCCTCTAACTTGATGATTTGACTCTCATCACTTTCATCTGGCGGCGCCCCTTCCTGAGACTCAGTCTCCATAGATGAAGTTTCTTCAGGCAGTTCTTCCTCCGCATTTGCGTTGTCATCTGTATAGGCAGTCTGGCTAACAGCAGGCAGTGCTTTGTTCTTATAAATGTAATGCAACGGAGATTGATGATAAGGAAGAGGGGAATCTTCACTGATTTCTATACGGTGGCTTTGCCAGTTAAGGTAACTTATATGAAGATAAGTCCCGGCCACCGCGCCAGCCAACAAACATAGGCTACTTAGCATCAGGCAATACACGTTTTTTCTGAGCGGACGATGGACCGTCACCTTCACCTTTTGTTTGTTTAAATGGCTTGTGTAAGCCGATAAATGAATATTTTGCATTTTTATTTTAAAGCTCTTCTTTTGTAAGCAGTACTGGCATGTTGCCGGTACGTTTAGCGATTTGCATCAGGGTGCCTTTGCCTACCCTTCCATCAACAACAAGATCTTCCCGTTGCTGGAATAATTTAATCTTCTCAATCAAATCCTTGTCCCACCGACCCGTTTTGCTGAATGGCTGGTTCAGGATTTTACTCAACGTCATATCCAGCCAGGCGGTATCAGCTTCCGAACTCGTATTGTTGATGGTGTTTTTACCACTTGGAGTCTGCGGGAATAGTTGGATATATTCGCCGCCCCAGACTTCGTTAAACCAGCTGCGCTGAACTGTCCACGTTTCATCTTTAATAAGAATATCTAACGTCTCATCCGTGACCTTCACAACGGTAACGTAGACGGACTGCTTATCTGTTGTAATCGGACTCACCCATGGGATGCCTTCCTGCACTAAAGCCTCTAATGTCGCCTTACCCTTTTTACACGTGAGCTGTGCACGCACGGCCTGATCACAGAACGCATCATCAGTCGGCACATCATAGCCCCATACCTTAAAGAGCTGGCGCATGCCATTACGCTCATTACTGCCAACATCATTCAGTGTCTTGGCCGCTGCAGGGGTTTCATGAAGTCTTTCGGAAAGCGTCAACGTCAGCGGAAGGTATGGCTTTGCATAACTGAAATAAGTCCATCCCAACACACCGCCAAAAAGCATGTAACACGCGATGAGTAGCGTGAGACATTTCTTTTTGCCAGGAGAGAGCCCCCGGGTTTCGACACAAACTTTCATTTGCCGGTAAGTGACTGACTGCGTTTTTTCTGCATATGCGCTGTTAAGTGAATCTGCTGCCAGCGCATTAATAAGCTGGAACCTCCCACCAGAAGCACTCTGCAACAATTCAATGGCCGCTTTGTTAAAAATGCCCTCTTCCCCTCCGGCTGCTTGCAGTCTTTGGGACAGATAATCCGATGTTTCGGCGAAATTCATCGGAGAAAGTGAATAAACCGCATGGGGTATCCCCTTCTTATGCCGCCTGCTGCCTGCGCCTCCCTTATGTTCTTCTACTAACAGGAACGAGACGCGCAGAGATTGCGGATACGCTTTGAATGTCCGTAAAAATTCATAACTTTCTGCCGTGAGGTTTTCAGCATTATCAACGACAACCAGCCATGGCTCTGTGATATTTCCATGATGCTCAAAGGATTCTGCGATTCGCATGGTTACAATCGAGGGCGGTAATGCGCGCCATTTTTTCAACTGAAAACAACAAGCTAGCAATTGCCCCAAACTCTCGCTGTCTGCTCCGTTCAAGGAAGCCGCACTTAAATGTAATACCCGGCGCTGGCTCCTTCGGGCAATCTCATGCGCCAGTCGTGTTTTGCCAACGCCTTTATTACCACTGAGTATCGCGACACCTCCCAGATTGAGCTTCTGCAGAATGAAATCCTGGGCGGCTAATAAACGTATATTATTGAAATAATTACCATCCTCAAAAGGAGAGGTGATGAATTTAAAGTAATCACAGTACATACCAATGTCCATAACCATTTATACATTCAATG
>NZ_JAFMOS010000535.1 GCF_019049755.1 Rahnella perminowiae | reverse complement strand
CCTGAAGCGTTATTCTTTCAGGCGTGACCACAGATAACGCTGATAATCTGGAATAGTGATATCAACTTCAGACCGGAACAGTGGGGACTGGATCAGGAAGTCAGCCGTGGACAGATTGGTTGCCACCGGAATATTCCACACGGTCGCCAGGCGCAGCAGGGCTTTCACATCCGGATCATGCGGAACAGCATTGAGTGGATCCCAGAGGAAAATCAGCATATCAATTTTGCCTTCGGCAATCAGCGCACCTACTTGTTGATCGCCGCCCATCGGGCCGCTCAGCATGCTTTTGACATCAATCCCCGTATTACGCTGAACCAGATTGCCGGTCGTGCCGGTGGCATAGAGAATATGCTGCGAAAGTTCCGCAACGTTTTTATCAACCCATTTCAGCAGGGTGCTTTTGCAGTGGTCATGCGCCACCAGAGCAATATGTTTTTGTTTTGCAATCGTGCGGGTTGTGTATTCCATCTAATTCCCTTCAACGCGAAAGTAAAAGTGGATCACAGAATACTGAAACTCCGTTTTACTGCATAGCTCAGGCGGGATAATTCGGCGTGAAGAAGAGGGAATGCGTGATGCAGATTACGTTATGACGCCCGTTCCTGATTATCCGGTAGTCTTAACCAGAATAACAACCGCTCAAAGCCTGCATTCGCGGCCAGACGTGTCCACAACGGATGAAGATAAACGAGAGAAATTTGAGACGTTGCGTCGGTGGATAACGCCGTTTTTTTCTCTGTAATACCTTTGGCGAAAGAGGGAACTGCTGCACGTGCGCCCGACAAATTGTAGGTTATCATCAATTTTTCAGCGTCTGCGGAATGTCCGGGATTAAACCTATTGAGGATGTCACGTTGCGTGGGTATCTGACGGCCTTGTTCATCAACGAGCTGATAATTCATCTGCTGGCTAAATTGTGCCGTTTCACTGTCGTTGCTCAGTTTTGGCAACACGAAAGAAACGGAACGATTACGTTTAGCATTGAAAGTGACGATAAGCGCAGGCGAATGGTAGGTTACCGGCACCTGTTGAGCGACGGAACTGACATTTTTGCTGACCTGAAACAGAATCTGATGCTGACCGCCATCCAGTTCCAGGCTGTCCGCGCCTTTAAGGATTGCGCCTGACATCTGTTTGCCATCAATCACCAGAACATCCACATCAGGGGATAATTTAAGGGAGGTCGCCGAAGCTGACACCATCAGGCTGAGACTCGCTAATGCGACCAGCGCATGACAGATTTTCATTCTTCTCTCCTCAGACACAACGTTGTTCACTCTCTATTATTCAGGAATGACGATTGTGTGTCAAAGTTTTACAAAATGTTTTAATTTCCCTCTGAGATGATCCTGCTCGCGTTTCTTTTTCTCGCCGGGGCTGTCGGAATGGTCAGGCTGCGTTACACTTAATGCAGACAGGCCAAAGGAGATAAACCCATGCAAGACAACGATATTCGCAAGATTCTTGAAGAAGTGAAAACCATCGCGCTCGTGGGTGCCAGTGATAATCCCGGACGTCCAAGCTACGGCGTCATGGCATATTTGCTTTCTCAGGGCTTTGAGGTGATCCCGGTCAGCCCGAAACTGGCAGGGCAGGCGCTGCTGGGTCAGAAAGCTTATGGTTCGCTGGCAGAAATCCCTCATCCGGTAGATATGGTGGATGTGTTCCGTAATGCTGATGCTGCTTATGGCGTCGCGCAGGAAGCGATCGCGATTAAAGCGAAAGTGTTGTGGTTGCAGCTGGGCGTCATTAATGAACAGGCCGCTGTGCTGGCAAAAGAAGCCGGGCTGAAAGTGGTCATGGATCGTTGTCCTAAAATTGAGCTCCCGCGTCTGGGCATGGAAAAGTGACCTTCTGTGGATCCTGCCTGTAAAAAAACCGGCTACTGGCGCCGGTTTTTATTTTTCATTTCGTCAGGAGAAGGCCAACGTTTTAGTTACGCAGACGCGGGGCCTGTAACTGGTGGCGGATTGACGCCGCCAGCTCATCCAGCGAGGCTTGTTCCGGATGGGAGCGGGCTATTTCATGATCGATCTGAATTTCAGCCAGATAGGTATGAACCGGCTGGCCTTCTTCATCTTCCATGACAACATGGTACCAGGGAGCGGTACGCATTGATTCATTAGCAGCAACCTCATCAACTTCAGGCTTATCGAGCGAATATTCGGCATCAACATCAATGACCACGCCCAGATAACCTAACAGCCTGTGCCGGACCTGTTGTCCGATACCGTATTTACTGGCAATCATAGTGACCTCCCAAAATAATTCATTAATCCCTATATGGAGATAAAACGGGCTATTTCAAGTTTTGACCACGTAATCTGCTTAAAATTCGCTGGCATGCCGTCACAACAGCACACCGCGCTTATTTTGTCAGTTTATTACCAGACAGGCGAACCCTTTCAGATATAGCCCTTCAGGGTAAGCGCCAGTAACCGGATGGTCGGCTGCCTGACGGAACTGCTCGACGAACTGGATCTCACGACCGGCGTCCAGCGCAGCATCAGCCAGAATTTTCTGGAATAAATCTGTTGGCAATAAACCTGAACAGGAGAAACTCAGCAGAATACCGCCCGGACGCAGCAGTTGCAGCGCCAGCATATTAATATCTTTGTAACCGCGACAGGCGCTGGCCAGCTGGTTTTTGTTCTCAACGAATTTTGGCGGATCCATCACGATCATGTCGAACTGCTGGCCTTCGGTGCGGTATTTGCGCAGCAACTGGAACACATCTTCGCGCACGAACTCTGCTTTCGACAGATCCAGTTTGTTCAGTTCAACGTTCTGACGGGCCACATCGAGCGCCGCCTGAGAGGTATCCACGTTGGTGACTTTGGTACAGCCGCCCATCAGCGCAGACACCGCAAAAGCGCCGGTGTAAGAGAAGCAGTTCAGAACGTTACGACCGGCGGCATAATTGCGTGCGGCAAGACGGCTGTCACGCTGGTCAAGATAGAAGCCTGTTTTGTGGCCTTCTTTAATATCCACCAGCAGGCTCATACCGTGCTCCTGAATCGGCAGCAGGGCAGGAGGCTCTTCGCCCAATACATGTCCCTGAGCCAGTTCCAGACCTTCTTTTTTACGCACGGCGACGTCGGAACGATCCCAGATAGCGCATTGCGGATAGCAATGTTGCAGTGCAGCAATCAGCGGGGCACGCTGATATTCTGCACCGGCTGACAGCAATTGCAGCACAAGAAAATTCTGGAAACGGTCGATAGTGATGCCGGGCAGGCCATCGGATTCGCCGGCAATCAGGCGGTATCCGTCCAGTCCGTCACGTTGTGCAATATAATCGCGCCAGCGCTGTGCCTGCTGTAAACGGTGGATGAAGAACTCAATATCAATGTCTTCATCTTGTTTGAATGTCCAGACGCGCGCACGGATCTGCGAGGACGGCGAATAGGCGCCACGCGCCAGCCATTTTCCCTGACTGTCTACAATATCTATAGTCTCGCCGGAATGGGCTTTACCTTCGATGCGCGAAACAGCGCCGGAAAACACCCACGGGTGGCGACGAAGAAGTGATTTTTCACGGCCTTTGGCCAGCATTAAACGTGCAGTCATAAAATTAGGTTCTGTCAGTTCGGAGACAAAAAAGAGCGACATTGTCCGGTCATGCAGGTCAAATTGCAACGAACCATACCGCTAACGGAGAGAATATTATGGCAACAGTCAGTATAGCCGCCTATGTATACGGCATGGTGCAGGGCGTCGGTTTTCGTTTTGCGACTCAACACCAGGCCACGGGTTTAGGTCTTACCGGTTACGCAAAAAATCTTGAGGATGGCAGCGTCGAAGTGGTGGCATGCGGGGAACAGGAGAAAGTGGATCAGCTTTTAGCCTGGCTGAAGCAGGGCGGACCGAAACATGCACGCGTTGATCGCGTGCTTAGCGAGCCGACCGCGCCTGGCAATTACAGCGATTTTAAAATCAAATACTGAAATTTTTCACAGGCACTTCACCGGTTTTGGCAGGCCCGCAATTTTCGTAGCCTGTTTGGCCGGACCTTTGGGGAACAGCCGGAACAGATAGCGGCTGTTGCCTTTTTCTTCGCCGTATTTTTGCGCCATTGCTTTTACCAGCATGCGCACGGCAGGAGACGTGTTGAATTCGAGGTAAAATTCGCGCACAAACCGCACCACTTCCCAGTGAGCATCAGTCAGAACTATCCCCTCTTCTTCCGCCAGCAGTGGCGCCATACCTTCCTGCCACTCATGACTGTTTTTCAGGTAACCCTGAGCGTCGGTTTCAATAACCTGACCTTCAAACTCCAGCATATAACCTCAGCCTGTAAAAATGCGGCGGCCAGTTTAACAAAAACACCGGTCAGACAAAATAAAAAGCCCCGCACCCGGCGGGGCTTCCCTTCACAACAGGCATTATCAGTTACGCGATGACATGCCCAGAATGCTTAACAGGCTGACAAATATGTTGTACAGCGAGACATACAGGCTGACGGTCGCACGAATATAGTTGGTTTCGCCACCCTGAATAATATTGCTGGTTTCCCATAAAATTGCCCCTGCGGAGAACAAAATAAACAGGCAGCTGATCGCCAGCGACAGCGCCGGAATTTGCAGGAACAGGTTAGCGATTACCGCCACCAGCAGCACCACAAAACCCGCCATCATCATACCGGACAGGAACGACATGTCTTTGCGCGTGGTCAGCACGTAGGCTGAACAGCAGAAGAACACCAGGGCAGTGCCGCCCAGGGCCAGCATAATAATGTCACCGGCACCGGCTGAAAGCAGCGAGCTCAGTAACGGCCCCAGCGTGTAACCCATAAAGCCGGTCAGTGCGAAGGCAGACAAAATCCCCGCAGGACTGTTAGCCGTGCGGTAGGTCAGGAACATCAGGCCATAGAAGCCAACGATGGTCAGCAGAAAACCGGGAGACGGCAATCTCAGAACCGTACTTGCCGTCGCAGTGATTGCTGAAACGCCGAGGGTCAGTGCTAACAGGAAATAAGTATTACGCAGCACCCGGTGCGTACTTAGCAACGAGCCAGCGCGTGATGACGTAGAGGCAACGATACGATCCATACGGTCCATAATAGAATTCTCACTCTTAACAAAAAGTTGGAGTCGGTGAAAATACAAACAGGTTGCAGTGTAAGGAGTTGCGGTGTGTCATTAAAGACGTTTTACCCTTCTTTACCTGTTCAGCGCGGGCAGGGTGCGGCATCCGGACGTCAAAGTCACCGAAACGATGCTTAAATCGCCGTTTGCGAACCGAATGCCTGTTTTTCAGGCAATCGGACAGCATCAGGCTTTACAAGCGGATCGGCACTGTTTATAGTTCGCTTCGTTGCGGAGGGGTGGCCGAGCGGCTGAAGGCACCGGTCTTGAAAACCGGCGATGGGAAACCATTCGAGAGTTCGAATCTCTCCTCCTCCGCCATAAACAACACAAGAAAGCTGCTAAGTTATTAGTGGCTTTTTTTGTGCCTGAAATTCATGCCTTTTCAATATTTCTGTTTTCAGTCAGCCCGTTTCCCGCTGGCTGTACTGCCGGGGTGAGCATCCCAGCGTACGCTTAAACGCGGTGCTGAAGGCGCTTTCAGATTGGTAACCGAGCGACAGCGCCACCGCGGACACCGGTTCTTTACTGTTCGCCAGCCGGTCTCCGGCCAGTAACATCCGCCAGCGCGTAAGGTATTCCAGCGGCGCGCTGCCTACGGCCAGTTTAAATTTCTGTGAGAACACCGAACGCGACATACCTGCACGTTCCGCCAGCGTCTGCACCGTCCAGCGCTGCGCCGGGTTTTCATGCATGGCATTCAGCGCCCTGGATAACTTCTTATCGGCCAGGGCGGCAAACCAACCGCTGCCTTCACCTTCCGCTGCATTATCCACGTAAATCCGCAACGCCTGCACCAGCATCATATGTGCCATATGCTGAGCGATAAGCAACCCGCCCGGCCGCGGGTCACGCAATTCCTGCATCATCCGTTCAACCGCCCAGCGCAAACTTTCTTTGTCGGATTCTTTCGAGATATGCACTACCGGCGGTAACATCGCCAGCAACGTGGTGGCGTCAGGGCCACTGACCGCAAACCGGCTGCCGGTGAGGAAGAAATCGTGGCCGCCGTTGCAGGAAACGGTCCCGCCATCCTGTGACTGTTGGAAAATATGCCCGGCATCGACCGGCTGAATGTTCAGATCGCTGGCCAGCCGGAACGGGCGGCCGCTGGGTAAGACAAAGCAGTCACCGGCTCTGAGATGCACCGCACCGGGCACCGAATCGACTGCCAGCCAGCACTCGCCGGTAATGATCGCGTTACATTTAATCGACTGATAATGCTCGGGAAATTGCACCGACCAGGCCCCTCCGGCTTCAAAACCTTTGGACATATAACTGCGTGGCTTCAGCAGCGCTAACACATCAGAAAGAGGATCCACCAACCACTCCGGACGATTGCAAAGATAATGCGGACATTAGCGCATAGATCGTCTTTTCTCCAGCGCCTATATTTTGTCACGTAAAACATGCTTATTTTCAGCCACAACTGAATGGCCAATAACAGGGGAATTCGAAATGCGTGTATTCGTGACAGGTGCAACAGGTTTTGTCGGTTCTGCGGTGGTGCAGGAATTGCTGCGCGCCGGTCATCAGGTGCTGGGACTGGCCCGCTCGGATGCGGCAGCACAGGCGCTGACCGACGTGGGGGCGGGTGTGCATCGCGGCAGTATTGAAGATCCGGAAAGTCTTACATCCGGCGCGGAGCAGGCCGATGGCGTGATCCATATGGCGTTTATCCATGATTTCTCCAGGTTTGAGGAGAACTGCGAAAAAGACCGGCAGGCGATTGGCGTCTTAGGTGCTGCGCTGAAGGGAACAAATAAACCGTTGATCGTCACCTCCGGCACCGCGACCGCGCGGGTGAACACAGGACGTCTGGTGACTGAAAACGATTTAGCGGATCCGCACGGGCAAAATTTCCGTGTGGCGTCCGATCTTGCTGTCGCTAAGCTGGCTGAGCAGGGCGTGCGGGTGTCTCTGGTACGTCTCCCGCCGTCGGTGCATGGCGAGGGTGATCATGGCTTTGTACCGCTGATTATTGCGATGGCGAGGGAAAAGGGGGAATCGGCGTATCCCGGTGATGGCGAAAACTGCTGGCCTGCGGTTCACCGTTTTGATGCTGCACGGGTATTTGTACTGGCGCTGGAGAAAGGTGCACAGGATGCCATTTATCACGCCAGCGCAGAAGAAGGCGTGCCATTTCGTGAGATCGCCACAATGATTGGCAAACATCTGAATCTGCCGGTAGTCAGTAAAAATGCGCAAGAGGCCGCTGCACATTTTGGCTGGTTTACCCATTTTGCCTCGCTTAACAATCCGACTTCCAGTCAGATCACCCGCGATGTTCTGGGCTGGAAGCCTGAACATCAGGATTTACTCACGGATATCGATACCGCCGGATATTTTAAATAAACGTCGTTTAGAGACAGCTAAAACAGGTCATTCGGGTGGCCTGTTTTGCGTTTTAGCTGTGGTTTTTATGGTGTTAATTACCTAAAAAACGCCCCGACTCACAAATCGGGAAGATAAAAAAATTACCCCATTGCCTGTCAGATGTTATGCGCTATGTTGATTTTTAGTTTCCCAAATGTAACTAGAGGTTAACAATAATGACCAACAAATTACGATTCTCTCTGATTGCTGCGGCTGTGATGATGTCTTCCTCTGCAATGTCTGCATTACCTCAGGGCTATCCGGCCGACTATCAGAAAATCGTCGATGCGGCGACCAAAGAAGGCAAAGTGGTGGTTTATTCCACCACAGATACCAAAGCGGCCGGTCCGCTGATTCAGGGTTTCGAGGCGACATATCCGGGTATCAAAGTTGAATATAACGACATGAACAGTACCGAACTGTACAACCGTTACATCAGCGAACAGGCAGCGGGCGGCACCAGCGGCGACGTGGTGTGGAGTTCTTCAATGGACACCGCATTGAAACTGGCGACCGACTACGCGCAGGAGTATAAATCCCCCGAACAGGGCCAGCTGCCAAAATGGGCGGTGTGGAAAGACAAAGCCTACGGCACGACATATGAGCCTGTGGTATTTATCTATAACAAACGTCTGATCCCGGCCGGTGATGTTCCTGATTCCCATGCGGCACTGGCAAAACTCATCGCCAGCCAGACCGAAAAATTCAACAAAAAAGTGACTACTTACGACATTGAGAAATCCGGCCTCGGTTTTATGTTGTCCGTGCAGGATTTCAAAGCTGATCCGAATTATTTCAAAACGTTGGCTGATGTGGCCAAAGGCGGCTTAGCGGTGCAGTCTTCTACCGGCACCATGATGGAGCGCGTCTCTTCCGGCGAAAACCTCATCGGCTTTAATATTTTGGGTTCCTACGCCGAAGCCCGTGCTAAAACCGACCCGTCATTGGGGATTTCCTATCCGAAGGATTACACCCTGGTACTTTCCCGCGTTTCCTTCATCAGTCAGGAATCGAAAAACAGCAACGCGGCCAAACTGTGGCTGGATTATGTGCTGTCTGAGAAAGGGCAAAGCATTCTGGCTAATCAGGCTGATATCCCGTCCATCCGTAACGATATCGAAGGCAAAAACGATATTGACGGTATGACCAAAATGCTGGGCAATGCGCTCAAGCCTATCCCGGTGGATGAGACTCTGCTGGAATATTTGCAACAGAAAAAACGCCTCGATTACATCAAACAATGGCGTACCGCTGCTGCCAAGTAGTGACATATCGAAGCGCGGCCTTTTCCGTCGCGCTTCCTTTTCCCTGCCTGATTTCGCTCTCCTTGTTCCTAACCGAAGGGAAGTAACATGAATGCATTGCGCAGAAAGTGGCAAAGCCTGCCGCGCGGCATTGTGGTGTTGATAACGGCGCTGGTTATCTACATTCCGTTGTCGTTTATCGTGATACAGAGTTTCCTCTCCGCGCCGTTCTTTTCACCGTCAAAAGAATGGAGCCTCGAATCCTTTGGATTCATATTTACCGATCCGGACTTTTACAAGGCGCTGAAAAGTGGCTTTATTCTGGCTTTCGGGCTGGTCGTTATCGCAATCCCGCTCGGCGGTATTCTGGCGTTCCTGATGGTGCGTACGGATTTACCGGGCCGACGCGTGATTGAGCCGCTGATCCTGGTGCCAATTTTTGTGTCACCGATGGTATTAGGCTTCGGTTACGTGGTGGCCGCCGGACCGGTCGGGTTTTTCTCGCTGTGGGCCCAGTCGGTGCTCGGGTTTGTGCCATGGAATATCTACGACATGTCGAGCATCGTGGTGATTGCCGGACTGACGCACGTTCCGCACGCCTATCTGTACATCTCCTCGGCACTGCGCAGCGTCGGGTCGGATGTTGAGGAAGCGGCGCGAACCGCAGGTGCCTCGCCGCTACAGGTGATGACCGCTGTCAGCCTGCCGATGGTTCGTCCGTCGATCCTTTACGCCACCGTTTTGCTGTTCTTCCTCGGGCTGGAAGTTTTTGGCCTGATGCTGGTGCTGGGCGATCCGGAAGGCAACATGGTGCTGGCAACCTATCTTTATCAGCTGACTAATAAACTTGGTACGCCGTCTTATCATCTGATGGCCGCCGTGGCGGTGGTGCTGATATGTATCACTATTCCGCTGGTGATGTTACAGCGCCGTCTGATGCGTACCGCGAACCGGTTCGTCACGGTGAAAGGTAAAGCCTCGCAGGCGCGTGCCCTGCCGCTCGGCAAATGGCGCTGGGTGGCCGGTGCCGTGGTGGCGTTCTGGCTGACCGTAACCATCGGCGTTCCGCTGATAGGTGTAATACTGCGGGCGTTTATCTCCAACTGGGGCGTCGGGGTTTCCCTCTGGGATGAACTGTCGCTCAATACGTTCCGTACGATCTGGGAACAGCCGAACCTGCTGCGCGCCATCGTCAACTCGATGGCCATCGGCGTCATCGGCGGCGCGCTGGCAGTAGCCTGTTATTTGTTTATCGGTATTGCAATGCACCGTAAACCGGACGGCATCACCCGTTTCCTCGATTACAGCGTGCTGGTGCCGCGTGCGGTGCCGGGGCTGCTGGCCGGTCTGGCATTCTTATGGGTGTTTCTGTTCCTGCCGATGTGGCTGGATAACGCGCTCAAATCCGGCTGGCTTTCCGGCATGCCGTGGTCGCAATGGTTGCGCGATAACCTGGTGGTCTGGCTGCGATCGTTGCGCAGTACCATTTTCAGCGTCTGGCTGGCCTATACCGTGGTGTGGATGGCGTACGGGCTGCGGTTGATTTCCTCAACACTGTTGCAGGTCGGGCCGGAGCTGGAAGAGGCCGCGCGTAGTACCGGTGCAACCCGCGGGCAGATCACCCGCCATGTCACCATTCCGCTGTCACGTTATGGCCTGATTGGTTCCTGGCTGTTGATGTTCCTGATTTTCGAACGCGAATATTCCACCGGGGTGTATCTGCTTTCGCCGGGTACGGAAACCATCGGCTCGATGCTGGTTTCTCTGTGGGCGGCGGGGGCTATTGATATCGTTGCCGCGCTTTCCTTTATTAACATCCTGCTGGTGGTTTTAGGTCTGGGTATTGCCCTTCGTTTCGGAGTGAAATTACATGATTGAATTATCGGTCGACAACCTGCACTTAACTTATGGTGACAATCCGGTGCTGAAGGGCGTTTCCATGGAGCTCAAACGCGGTGAAGTGGTATCGTTGCTCGGGCCTTCAGGCAGTGGCAAAACGACATTACTGCGTGCAGTCGCCGGGCTGGAAAAGCCGGTGAAAGGCACCATCGTCATTGGCAAAAACAAAGTGTACGACGGCACACCGCGCAGCGAAATTCCGGCCGAAGAGCGCAACCTCGGGTTAGTGTTTCAGTCGTACGCACTGTGGCCTCACAAAACCGTGTTTGAGAACGTGGCCTATCCGCTGAAATTACGTAAGGTTTCGGCGGATGAAATCACCCGGCGCGTACAGGATGTGTTGAATCAGCTGGGTCTCGGGCATCTGGGCAAGCGTCATCCGCATCAGCTTTCCGGCGGTCAACAACAACGCGTGGCAATTGGCCGGGCGCTGGTCTACAACCCGCCGGTGATTTTGCTTGATGAGCCGTTGTCGAACCTCGATGCCAAACTGCGTGAGGAGGCGCGGGTATTCCTGCGCGAACTGATCATTAAACTCGGGCTGTCGGCACTGATGGTGACGCATGATCAGAACGAAGCGATGGCGATTTCAGACCGCATTCTTTTGCTCAATAACGGTAAAATAGAGCAGCAGGGTACGCCGCAGGAAATGTACGGTTCGCCAAAAACGCTGTTTACCGCCGAATTTATGGGCAGCAACAATCGCCTGCACGGCAAAATCACCGAAGTGCGTGAGGGTAAAGCGCGTATCGAAGGCAGCGACTGGGTGTTGTGGGGGCTGGCGGGTGAGGGAGTGCAGGCAGGGCAGGAGGGGACAGCGGTGATCCGTGTTGAACGCGTGGTGCTGGCAGACGGGCCGGGCGAGAATCAGCTGGAGCTCCCCCTTCTGACCAGCATGTATCTGGGTGACCGCTGGGAATATCTGTTCCGCACATCTGGCGATGATTTTGTGATCCGTGCTTACGGTACAGATGTGCGCGATCCGCAGCATTGTCATCTGAAGTTACCCGAGCAACATGTCTGGATTTTCCCGAAATAATATCCGTCATATGCCAGGCGGCAGATGCGCTGGCGGCGTTCTGGGACCCGAAACACAGACTTATGTACGTTCATCGGGATCTCCTGACCCGTCGCCTTCCTGCCGCTTTAATTATGTAGGTTACTATGCGAAGTCAGGTCAGTTCATTGAAATATTATTGTCATTTTCCGCGCGTAAAATTCTGCTTCTTCTCTAAATAATGCAGAATAATCATGATTTTAACGTCTCGTTTACTTACTGGTAAAATGCGATTCAACAAGTTGTTTCGATTCGATTTCATCAAACGCCCCCGGGGAATTCTTTTCGGGGTCATTTGCGTTATCACGCTGTTTTCTGCTTTACAAATCTTCTCCACCGTAGTGCTCACCAAAATCCTGCGGGATGCACGTAACAACGTTATTGCCACCGAAAGTCTGCGTCAGCAGCAAGGCGTAATGGATAAAGCCCGCATGGAATTGCTGATGGCCAGTGACAAGCTGAACCGCGCCGGCATTTATTACATGCAGGATAAAGAAACCGGCTCGGTCGGCAGCTGGAACAGCCTGCTGGAAGAGTCGCTGGGTTCGCTTGCCGCGTCACAAAAAGCGTTTGCACAATTCGAAAGCATGACGAAAAACGCCGATACGGCCGCCACCGGGCTGAAAGCCAGCTATCAGATGTT
This sequence comes from Rahnella perminowiae, assembly GCF_019049755.1. Taxonomy (GTDB): domain Bacteria; phylum Pseudomonadota; class Gammaproteobacteria; order Enterobacterales; family Enterobacteriaceae; genus Rahnella; species Rahnella perminowiae. The sequence continues at coordinate 3,802 of NZ_JAFMOS010000535.1, read as the reverse complement.
CTACGATGGCTTACGGGAACAGGCTGATGGTCTGCAAAAAAATAGCAATATCGACGTATTCTTTGAAGTGCCTGTCCAGGCCTTTCAGGATGATTTCAGTCAGAAATATTATGCGTATCTGGCAGTTAATGAGCACATTGCGGTGTCACTGAGTGACCGTTTACTCAACGCGCTGACGCAGGCGAAAACGCTGTTTATGGCGGCACTGGCCATTCTGGCAGTAATTGCGGTGCTGGTCTGGCGCGGCGTCTCGGCGTGGATTATCCGTCCGCTGCAACGGATGATTGGTCATATCAGCGTTCTGGCAGCCGGGGATTTATCGCGGGATGTCCCGGCTGACCCGGCGCGGGTGACTGAAATGTGCGAACTGGGCGTCAGCCTGCGAAATATGCAGCGCGGATTGCAAAAACTGGTCAGTGAAGTGCGCGATGCCTCGTCACATATCATGCTCAATATCAATCAGATGGCGAAAGGTAACGAAGAGCTGTCGTCGCAGGCTGCCATTCAGAACGAAGAGCTCAGAGCTGCCACTGAACATATCTCCCATCTCAATGAACGTGTGAAAGAAAACGCCATCCATGTGCATCAGGCCCGTCAGCGTGCTGAGCAGGCAAGAGGCGTGGCGATGCGCGGCGGTGAAGTGATGGGGCAGGTGGATACAGCGATGAACGAAATTGTCAGCCAGTCTTCAGACATGAGCAATATTGTGTCGATTATCGACAGTGTGGCGTTTCAGACTAACATTCTGGCGCTGAATGCGGCCATTGAAGCGGCGCATGCCGGGCAGCACGGGCGCGGATTTGCCGTGGTGGCGAAAGAAATCGGAGTGCTGGCGCAGAAGAGCAGCCATTCGACGCGCGGTATCCATCAGCTGATTGACGATTCCGTGCAGCAAATAGGCCGGGGTTCTGCATCGGTCACAGTGCTGAGCCAGAATCTGGAAGAGATCATTAATATCTTCAATAGCCTCAGCACATTAGTGAATGAGATTTCAGACGCGACGCAATCTCAGGGGCAAAATGTTCATGAGGTCTCGGAGCGTATCACCGTGCTTAACCAGGTGACGCTGCAAAACGGCAAACTGGCGGATCATGCAGCAGCAACTTCCCTGCAGTTACTTGAACAATCGCAGCGGCTGGAAAAAGCCGTGGCACGTTTCGCCCTGACTGCTGCGTGATGTGCGGTCATTTCTGATGCCAGACCAGCATGCTGCCTTCGCTGTGTCCGGTTACCGGATCTGTCGCGGGCAGCGGGACGGCGTTCACCGCTTTGGTGCGCGCCGCCAGTTGCGGCAGTTCGTCGTGGCATAAATCGGCTTTGATACCCGGCGGATACGCGCCGACCAGCATAAAGTTTTCATCGGCGGAAATTTGTTTATGGCCGATACCGGCAGGGAGCAATAACACATCACCGACATTCACCTCAATAATATTACCGTGCTCACCGCCCAGTTGCAGTTTTGCCGTACCGGCATAAACACCCAATACTTCAGGTGTATTGGAATGAAAATGCGTAAAGGTATACACAGGATAACGCCACTGGGGCGGCCAGCCGTTGGCACGGAAGAGGTGTTCAAGATATTCGGCATTATCGGGGATATCAGGCGGAATGACGCGGTGATAAATCAGCACCGGTAACCTGTTATTCGGCACACCGCCGTCGGGTTTGTCGATCAGCAGAGTATCCATGGCAATCTCCCGGGGAGTCGCGAAACCCGTTTGGGCTATCGGCATCAGGGCAATAACACCCAGCAAAGTAACGAACCTGCGTCGATCCAAATGCATCAGGAATGGCTCCTTGTCGCGCATTCAATGGCTTATCTGTTTCATGTATAGATCAAAAAGTCCTGAATATCCTCTTTTGTACTGAGAAAAAATGTCCATCCGGCTGCGCCAAAACAGCCATTTGCCGTTATCAGAAAAAACTTAAAACAGGGTGTAATCAACAAACAGAAGTCATATCCGCTGGCGAAATCCCTTACGTCTTCTATGATTAACAAGACAAAAATACTCAGGAGGAGAAGTTATGAACAAGAAAATGTTACTGGTGGTTGCTACAGCAGTTTCGGTACTGGCAGGGTGTCAGACTTATGACCGTGCAGCGAGTTATGTGAAAGAGCCGGTTGTCAGCGACGTGAAAGTCGGGATGACCAAATCTCAGGTCCGTGCTATTGCAGGGCCACCGTCAACGGAAGCGACGCTGATTCATGCGAAAGGGACATGTCAGACTTATGCGGTCGCGCCGCGTGATGGTAAAGCCCAGACTTATTTCGTCAGCTTTAACGACACCGGTCATGTGATGAACAAAGGCTATCAGTCTTGTTCTGACTACGACAAAGACCCGCAGGCTGGTCAGTAACACAACCTCTGTGCCGCCCCGTGCGGCACAGACTCCCGTCGTGAAAAAGTCGCGTTAAAAGCCCGTCACCATAAATTCCCCAAATTCTTCTTTTAGTTTAGCCTCCGCACCCGTTGAGGGTGAACCGCCGCTGGCCAGTACTGAAAAATATTGCCGGACCTCCTGGAGCAGTGGCATCTCAGAGGCTTGTCCGGGAGATTTTAGTCCAATAAGTTGTGCCAGGCTTGAGGGATTTTGTAAGGTATGGTTCAGTTCTTTTACATTGGCAAATGTATGGGTTGCCCCCTGCTGGAATGAAACTGAAAGGCTATCGTTTGCGTTCTTCACACTCAGCGCCTGGAAAACCAGCTTCAGATACTTACGCGTAGCCCGCAACAAGGGATTCTGGTTCATCAGTTGTTCAACCTGGCGGATATTACTGAAGTCAATGGTTGAAGCATCGTTGAAGAGTAAGTCATAAGCTTGATGAACATAGGTGTTCGGATTACTTATGGCACTGATGAATTCATTCATTGTCTGCGGTGCCTCACGGCTTTTGCTGGCACCGTTTACGAAGCGTTGTAGAGAATCAGAAAGTTGTTCGGTTTGCAGTGTTCTCACCACAAAGGCTTTGATGTCATTATCTTTTGAGATAACGTCCGCATTCTTTTCCTGCTCATTGTGCCCCTCTATCGGCAAGATCAATAACCTGGAACTACAGCCTGCCTTTTTTCTCAGATACGCATATTCACCCACAGTACCCGCGCCTGCGGTGGTTATCCCGTCTGCATCGGCAATATAGGCCAGATGCATGGCATTCAGATTTCCCGTCGCCCCTGCGCCACAAAAAAGAAAGATAAGCTCACGGTAAGCGGGATCCCCTGCCTGCATTCTTTCATTCACACATCTGGCGATAATATTAGTTTTTTTATGGGCATAAACGTAGATGATATTTTGTGCATCTCCGCCGTATTTCATGCCTGAGCCACACATTACTCCCGCGAAGGGTTTACCAGAGTTATTCAACCGGGTATTAATCTGTTCTTTTGAAAGGGCGAACGTCAGCAGTAAGTCAGCAATTTTTATGCGGGCAATATATTTCGGTGTTCCGCTATAAATATTTAAGCGTGTAGTGATATCACACAGACTATGGAGTGTGTTGCACCCGCCTAAATCAATATGGGATATTTTTTCTCCGTATCCACCCAGGACTTTAGACAACAGCGCATATTTTGGTAAAAAATTGAGTTGGGCATCATTGAGATTGAGTAATATTGCATGGTTTTGCTGGTCCAGACAACGTTTCCCGGGGACACCAACAGAGGAGGCGGCTTTTTGTAAATAGGGATCCATATCAGTCAGCAAATAAGTCCGTTCAGCGATAATGGTGTGACCAAATTCTGCTAAAACCCCGGACATCAGATTCTTTGCAGAAATAATGGGTAAGTCGCTTTCTGAGTCGATG
>NZ_JAFMOS010000536.1 GCF_019049755.1 Rahnella perminowiae | reverse complement strand
TTATTATTGTAAGCCTCAGGCGATAGTGACTTTCTTGTCTAAGTACACATCCTGAACGGCGTTAATCAAACTCACACCGTCTTTCATTGATTTCTTAAAAGCTTTACGCCCCAGAATCAACCCCATCCCGCCAGCACGTTTATTGATAACCGCCGTGCGCACAGATTCCTGAATATCATTTTCGCCTGCCGCACCACCGGAGTTAATCAATCCGGCGCGTCCCATATAGCAGTTCGCTAACTGATAACGCACCAGATCAATCGGGTGAGCCGTCGTCAGTTTGGAGTAAACCCGCTCATCGGTATAGCCGAATTTAACCGCTTTGTAACCGCCGTTATTTTCCGCCATTTTCTGTTTCACGATATCTGCGCCAATGGTCGCAGCGAGATGGTTCGCCTGGCCGGTTAAGTCGGCGCTGGAGTGATAATCCATGCCGTCCTTCACAAATGCGGGATTGCGCAGATACGCCCATAAAACTGTCACCATACCCAGTTCATGCGCGCGCTCAAAGGCTGCTGAAATTTCTTCTATCTGGCGACGAGATGCTTCTGAGCCAAAATAAATGGTCGCCCCCACAGCCTGCGCACCAAGATTAAACGCCTGTTCCACACTGGCATACAGCGTCTGGTCATATTGCGTTGGATAACTCAGGGTTTCATTGTGATTGAGTTTGACCAGGAACGGGATTTTATGCGCGTAGCGGCGCGAAACGGAGGCCAGCACACCGTAAGTCGACGCCACACAGTTACATCCTGCTTCGATCGCCAACTCAACAATATTTTTAGGATCGAAATACAGCGGATTCGCAGCAAACGAGGCACCGGCGGAGTGTTCTACACCCTGATCAACCGGGAGAATCGACAGATAACCGGTACCGGCTAACCGCCCGGTGTTATACAAATTTTGCATCGCAGCCAGTACGCGCGGAGAACGGTTATTGTCGATCATCACACGGTCAACAAAATCGGCACCCGGCAGGTACAGCTGGTCTGAAGTGATGGTGGAACATTGATGCTGAAGAAGTGAATCGGCTTCTTTGCCTAACAACGCAGTGATATCAGTCATAATGGACTCCGTTTCTGCTCTGTGCGGGACACAAAGCGGTGAATGATATTTCTTTACCCCACTATGTATAGACGGATTATGACCAATTTGTGTGACTCACGCTGCGGTTATGCCTCTGTTTTAGTCCATGCGATACCCGTAAAAAAAACCGGAACAGCATTTTTGCCGTTCCGGTTATTTCTCTCAGCAGTTGGCTGCCAGGGTTCTGAGCAATCGCTCCAGACCTTTACGCTGCTGCGCCGGGATCTCCCCGCCTGCGGCATAACCGGCGTTTCGCATGATGCTTTCCTGCAGGCCCACCAGCCAGTCGTAGATGTAAAATGCTGTGGTATTGGTCGGCGTGGCCGAAAGTTTTGTCAGACGCCGGGATGACTTCCAGCTGGCAACACTTTTCTTTGGCTTGGCAAAAATCTTATTGCCTTTATTGATACGGCTTTCCGGGCGTTCGGCTTCCGCTTGTTTCTCAAAGCCCAGCCAGGCCACAAAATCACCCAATACCGTCAGGGCACGTGAAACCTGACGATCTGCATGATGTTCATGTTCCCGTGCCCCCGCTGATAACGCACCGCCGAGTGAACGCACCAGCGCCTCGCCCATGTTCAGACGGAAACTGGCGGTAATCAGCTCCTCCATCAGCAACTCGACGGTCGGTTTAGCCACGCCAAGCAGGGCGATCAGCGGTTCGTTTTCCGGCAAGCTACGCAGATGGTTAATCCAGTAACGCTGTACAAGGCGCGCAAACGCCGTGCCGTCGTCCGGTTTTTCCTGCCAGATCTGCACATCCTGCGGCTCGGCAAATAAATCGATATCAATACCGATACCAAAACTTTCCGCGCCAGACTCATCCTGCTCACCCGTTTCAGTTGGCAGACCGGCATGCTCATGATAAATACGGTGCAGTTCATCGCGGCCGGGCAGCAGTTTTTCCAGCAACTCACCGTGAACGCCCGTGCGGGTTTGCAGCGCCTTAATCACGGTCTGAACTGTGTGTTGTTTTTGCGCCGGATCAGCCGCATCACCCGCCTGATACCAGCGTCCAAGCAGATTATCCGCCAGTTCACGGCACAGCTCATCACGCATTTCATTCAGGCGGTTCAGCCGGATTTCCGGGCGAATTTCTGCCACAAGATAGTCGGCCATACGTTGCAGACCACGATCATCCATGGCCAGCAGTGCGCCCCAGGCATCACCCGGATTGCCCACATGGCGCTGAACGGCCTCGTCGAAATGCGCTGATCCGCTCACGCGGCGATCGAAGGGGGTTAATACCCACACCAGCCCCGGTTTACGTCGGCCACGCACCTGCGTGTTTTCACCGTGCATTTCCTTAACCCAGTGTTCCAGTGTGCGGCCCACGGCTGCCACATCATCACGTACGTCAGCAGCCGTGCAGACCATCAGCATGTTCATTTCGTGACGATCGGTATAGCGCTCCGGCAGGTAAGAAATTTTTGCGCGGAACAGGGCGGAATTTTCATCATCACCGCTTTCATCCGTCAGAGCGCCATGACCGGGCAGATCCAGTAAATCGATCTGTTCGAACAGCACTTCGCGCGGAGGTGAAAGCAGGGGGATTTGCACTTCGGAGGCAAGCATAGTCAGCTCCGTCAGTGACAACGTCACAGGAGGCGCGCTTTCATCGCCGAACTGCGGGCAAACCGGGATCTGAATATCCCAACCCGGCGACTGGCTGAATATGCCTTCCGCCGGTTGCATGGCCTCATCAACCAGAATACTCAGCGGCGCCAGCAGGCTTTCCGCACCGCTCAGATGTTGCAGCGTGTGGGCGTAATGGCGGTAGGCCGCCGTCAGCGCCGGTTGATTACCCCACAACAGGGAGAACAGACGGGCACGATCGTCAATGTTCAGATAAGGCGCGAGCTTGACTGCCACCGGCCAGTAATGCGCATTCAGATGGCGGAAGCGGCGCGGATCAAGGCGAATCATAGAATCCCATAATCCCATCATCTGTTCGCAGGTAAAACCGTCTACCGGCTCCGGCTGGCGATGCATCATCAGTTTACTGAGATGTTCAGTGATTTGTTGCGTGTCCGCCACGTGATAATGGCTGTCAGGGCGGAAAGCACGGATCACGATGCGGGCAAGATCGGCTTCATTAATCAGCAGCACACGTACCGGAAATGCGCGATCCCGGACGTCGGCCTGGCGGGTAAACCGGGTAGCGAAACGTGCCACACGGTTCCCGGGATTAATCTGCGTCAGATAATCGAGCGTGACGCCTCCGAGACGGGTTTCCAGCCGCCCGTAGTTACCGGCGGCCAGCGAACAAATCAGATACGATTTCCCGGCCTGAGAGTGACCGTAAAAACCCAGCGCCGGCGGTAACTCACAGGCCAGCGCCAGACGTTGGGCTTTCTCGCGGCAGCGTATCAGCTGCAAATTCAGCCGGTCGGCTTCCAGATCCAGACGCGGGGCCTGGGCGCGGGTGGCATCGACCCAATCCAGTGCCTCGCCGATGGTGTCAGAGACCGCCGCAAACTGACGTTGCAACACGTTGGTGGTCAGACCGGCATATGTTTCTGTCGTGCTTGTTGTCATGAGACGAATACGCTCCCACTGTCGATCCAATAATGGCTCTCGCCCAGTGTATTTAGCCGCAGGCGCAGGTGATGGGCAGGCACTTTGGTGCCGTTATCCAGCACCGCGCTGGCAATATCAAAAAATTCCGGCGTCGGGTGGTCTTCCCCTTTTTTTACCGCCAGTTTTACCCGCAGCACACTGTCTCCGGCTACTTTCCGCGCCAGTTCAGGCTCGGCGACTGACAGGGTATACAGCGGCGAGGCGGGCCAGCGGTCATTTTCCAACTGACGGAACCCCAGACAAATGGCACCGCGAATACGGAAACTGGCCGCGCTGTCGAGCTTATAATCGTGGGCATCCAGATCAATATCGCTGTAACAAACGTTATCTTCGGTCAGCACCTGGTTGCCGTCGAGCATACCGAGATAGCGTACAGTCGAATACGGCTGGAAATCACCGGCTTTGAAATAGAAGCCAGGCAGACGCAAATCCAGTGCCAGCAGGCACAGCATGGCGCCAACGGCTGCGGTGGATTTCGGGTTGTCGATACGCCCGAGCTTGTTAAACGGATACCAGCCACTGGTGTGATAACCATCAAGCGACAGCATGCGGTTGATCGGCAACGGTTGCAGATGGCGGAACAGCGCCTGAATGCCAGGGAAGCGTGAAGGGCGGCCGGTCAGCAACAACACGTCGCAATCATGCAACGACACCACTTCGCACAGCGACCGCAGATTCTGCGTAATGCTCATGCGGTTGGATAAAAACTCGCTGTGCAGTCTGCTCAGTTTCAGTACCAGTGGCACCTGTAAAATGTCGAACACCGCCGAACCGGCAGGCAGAACACGCTGGATTTCGGTATGCAGATAATCCAGCATTTTCAGCGTCGGTGCCTGCTCCAGCAGTTCACCGAAGGGCGCATCAATTTCTGCATGTGTATCCAGCGGATCAAAGCGTTCATAAACTTCCAGCACTGACCGCGCCAGCGGAATAAAGATTTGCAGCGTACTTTGCTGACGCAAGGTGGCATGGCCATCCATGCGACCCTCGCTGCCAAACAGGCGCGTCATCAGACCATCAGGATTGGCCAGACCGGCTTTTTTCAGCGCCGCATGTAAGGCAGGTAATATATAGAGCTGAATGATATCCAGCAGAATATCGTCACCTGCCACTTTAAAACCTTCGCGAAACAGCAGACGCGGGGTAATTTTGACGTTATTGCCCATCCCGTCGTCGAGCCAGTATTGCGTGATGGCCAGATCGGTCGTCCCGCCGCCGATATCAATCGAAGCAATACGCAGCGTTTTGCCCTCGGGCTCATCGTCGGCCAGTTCGCGGTCAGGGCGCGCCATGCTGGCAAAAAACTCGCCGGTATGACCACCGAAATTCACCTGTGTTTCGTTGTAGAGATACACCATTTGCCCGCAGGTCGCTTCGTCCCATTCCATCTGGACGTCCGGCACCGGCATGCTGCTTTTGGCTTTGTCAGTCTGGCTTTTAAACGCGTCGTCAGACGGGTGCCAGCCCATAGATTTCCACACCAACCCGATGGCTTCCTGCATACGGCGGCGGAAAATTTCACGCTCCGGTTTCGGCATCGCCGAGGGCAATGTCAGAATAATATTGCGCAACTGACGCGGCGCGGAAGAACGCAACATACGGGTGCGCTGAGCCGGGCTATTGATTTGCATCAGCGCCTGCGCCAGCAGTTCAGACAACATCAGCGTCATCACCGAGCTTCGGCTGTAATGCGCGGAAAATACCGGCAGGCGATCTTCTGCTGGCAAATCAGACAGTGGCTGACCGTCGTCATTGATCAGGAATGTCAGTGGCATGGCCGCCGCGACCGGCTCGGTCACCGCACCGTGGCCACCCTGACTGAAACGCCAGCCCGGCGTATAGCTGTCTTCATCCCATAAATAGCGGCGCGGACTGGAAATCCCGGTCGACCCTTCCGTGCCTTCGCGCAGCAGTGCCAGACGACTGGCTTCCCGTCCGGCGCGTAAAATTGACGGCCAGATAAAAGCATCATCGCGGCCGCTTTCGACGGAGAAGTTCGGTTTACCAAAGCGCGCATGGGCAAATTCGACCCGGCTTTCGAACAGCTCGTTATAGAGAAAATGCGGTTCTGAGAGGTCGCGCAGTTGCAGTTCGCTGGTCTGCTTCAGGCCATCGGTTTCCCCCACATGGTCTTCCACCAGAATGCCGCAGGTATGCGAATTACCGACATCCAGAATCAGATCGACGTTGATCGCCGGTTCCTGCAAGGTCGCGCCGTTGATCTTGAGCTCAGGAATGCTGAGCTGAGTGCCGAGCATTTCCAGCAGATTCAGGTAATGCGCCTGATATTCGAATTCACGCAGGGCGACTTTAATATTGCGCGCTTCCCGCTCTTCACGCACAGCCGACTGCTCGGTGAATACTTCCCGTAACCAGCCGTCCACCCAGGTCTGATCGAGGAAATCAGGCAGTTCTTCGTTATGCCACGCCAGCGCAAAACTGATGCCGTTTTTCACATCATCCGGCGTCGGTGCCAGCTGAGTTTGTTCGCTATCGCCTTCCGCCACGCGGGTATCAAAGGCAATCACCACGCGGTGTGTGCTGCCATCGGCTTCCGGTGTATCAAGCTCACGGATTTGCACCCGCGCCCAGTTATCCGGGCCAGCCATAAAAGTGCGCGGCGGATTGAAGCGCAGAAACGGCAATGGCAGCCAGATCTGGTCGAGCAATTTGAGCGACTGTTCCAGTGGAAAACTGAACTCAGGACGCACCACTTCCGGCGCACCGCCCTCCAGCCCCGGTAAAAAGTGACGACCGTTTTGCGGATTATAATCCAGGCGCAATAACGGGCCGTTGGCGCTCTTGCGCACAAATTTAGCAGGCAGGCCGTCATCCCATACCGGCTTCAGCGCGAAGTCGAGAAACTGAATGCCGCTGTCCCGGATCAGGGTAATCTTTTGCTTAAAATCTGTAATGGTTGCCAGCATGCTGTTATTTACCTTCGCGCTTGATGGTCATTGGGTAAACCGTGTCGCCGGTATAACGGCCCTGACACACGGCAGCGCCAGTCGCGCCCTGAGTACAACTGATTTCCGGCATCTGATAACGGGAGCCGTCGCTGCATTTCGCTCTGTAACGGCTGTTAATCACCAGATTCCCTGATTGCATCAGCCCGGCATTCACCGCCGCGCGGCAGGTCACGCCTGCACCGTAAGTAATTTTCACTGTACCCTGACCCTGTTTGAACTGATAACGCAGCACCGGCGGCTTACCGGTAACCGGATCTTTGATATCGACCACCACATTCCAGTTACCGTTGAGGAACTTGGTCGAGCCGATTTTTACCGCGTCGGGCGGCATCACCAGAGCATTTTTGCTGACCGGCACAGGCGCTGCGGGGTCAGCGGCAACCGGCGTTTTTTCCACTTCCGCAACCGGCGCAGGGGAAGGCACCACCACCGCAGCCGGAGCAACCGGAAGCGACGACGGTGCCGGCGCTTTCACTTCAGGCGCTTTCACTGACTCAGTCACCGGCGGCGGGGCGATCACCGCAGGTTCCGCAGCCGCCGGTTCCGGCACTTCGTTCTTCACGGTTTCAACTTTTGGTGCAGGCGCGCGGGAATATAACCAGCCTGCGGCAGAAGCGGCAACAACCAGCGCAGCGACCGGCAGCGCCCAGATAAGTGGCGATTTTTTACGGCGCGGCGCGGCGACCGGCTCCGGCGTTGTACTTTCCTGCTCAGCCGCACGGGCTTCAATAGTTTTGATCACACGAACGGGTTCAGGCTTTTCAACCACCGGTTCCGGCGCTTTGATTTTTTCTGCTGCCAGCGACAGCGTCGGCAGAGGTTCATCAGCTTTCAGCGTATTACGCAATGCGGCGAAAGCATCAGGGTTACTGGTGCTCTCGAGGCTAACGAAGCCCCAGAATGTCAGCACCGGCTGGCCGCCGACCAGGTACACATGGTTTTGATCCGGAAAACGAAAGGCTTTTTCCATTAACGCGCCAAAAAACTGTGTAGCTGATTTTTCGGAAGATTTTGCTGCTTTGCTGATTTGTGACACGCTGTCGAGACAGTTTTCCAGCTGGCGCAACGCCGACGCACGCGCGGCATCGGTGGCTGCGGCCCAGGAAACAACTTTGCCTTCACGGGGGGAGTACCAGTCGAGGCGGTCACCGGCCTCGTTAAGCTGCGGGATCGCCAGACAGTCAGCAATGACAGGTTGTTTACGCAGACGTAAGGTTTCGCGTAATTGCAGAGCTGATGCGTAAACCGGTTGTCCGTTTTCGCCCAGCGCAAGGATGTCATTGAGACTGCCACTGCGTAAAAATGATTTTGCCACGCCTGAATAGCCTTTATGGGTTTTGCCCTGCATCAGCGCACGGGCAGAAAAGGTTCATGATGCTGACACCATAAGCGATTTAAGCGAAATCAAACGGGGGAATAAGCGACAAAAAGCGTGGCTGTTTATGGCGTGGGGACGGGAAAAGGAAATGACGGCGGGAGGGGCCCCCGCCATCCGGATCAGGCGCGCAAATCCAGCTGTTCAAGAACAGTGGCCAGATGTTGCCGGTCATCACCGGCCAGAGACTGCAGCGGTAACGGCAGGCAGGGTGCGGCAACAATACCCAGAATTTCCGCTGCGGCAGCGACAACGCGCAGGCTGCCGTGCTGGCGGAATAATGCCCAGAGTGGTTCCAGCTGTGCCGACAATGCCTGTGCCGTCCGGGCATCGCCTTTTTGCGCCGCACGGGTGATCGCCAGCGGAATTTCCGGGAACAATCCGGCAATCACGGAATACCAGACATCACCGCCTTGCGTCAGTACAGTAGCTGCCGCCAGATCGCCTGCGGCACCAAGCGTCACATGAGAAGGAACAAGCGGACGCAGTTGTTCGAGGCGTTGGCGCGTGGTGAGCGGATCGGCTGAAAGTCCGGGAATTTTGATGCTGGCAACATGCGGTAATTGTGCGATGCGCGCATACAGCTCGTCGGTGAAATCGAAATTCGTCGTTCCCGGATTATCATAAACACACAATGGCACCGAAAGATGGCGGGTGACAGTCTCATACAAGGTAAATACTTCGTCGCTGGTGAGTTTCTGATACGACACCGGTGCCAGTAGCACCGCGCTGACGCCGGCCCGCTGGGCATCTTCTGCCAGATGCAGCACATCAGAAGTGCGCACTGAACCGATACTGACCATCACAGGAATACCCCCGGCGTGTTCCACCGCCAGCCGCGCAACACGGTCGCGCTCACTGTGCTTCAGATAGGCATAACTGCCCGTCGAGCCGAGCGCACCGATCGAATCCACACCGGCGGCAACCAGGCGATCCATCAGCCTGACAAAGGATTTCTCATCAATACCTTTTTCAGTCAGCGGTGTAAGAGGAAAAGCACTTAATCCTGTGAACATCGGTTTCTCCCAAAGGGGGTAATTAACACACGTTATCATAGAGCAACGGTTCATTTTTTGCCTGAAACGGATGAACCCGCGTCAGGTTTAAGCCGCAGCATATCCAGCCAGCCAATCAGCGTCAGCACGGCAATAACCACAAAGGAAATTTTAAAACTCATGCCCGGAATATCGTCCCAGTGCATCAGACCGGTCAGTTGCTCACCCAGACGTGTGCCCAGCGCCCCGGCGGTGATGCCAAGCCCGACAGACAGTTGCAGCACCGTGCTGAACAGGGTGTTGGCATCAGCCATTTGTTTCGCAGGCACATCGGAAAACGCCAGCGTGCTGATGCCGGTAAACTGCATCGAACGGCTCAGGCCGCCGAGAAATAACAATAACATCACCAGCCAGTCCGGCGTACCCGGCGTCAGGAACGCACAGAACAACAGGGAGAAAACGCTCAGCAGGCCATTAATCACCAGCACCGGCCGGAAGCCGAAACGACGGATCAGCGGCGTAGTGGCCGGTTTCATCGCCAGATTACCGGCAAATACTGCCAGCACCAGCAAACCAGCATGGAAGGGGTCCATGCCAAACCCGACCTGCAACATCAGCGGCAACAGGAAAGGCACGGCGCTGATGGTCACACGAAACAGCGAACCGCCCCCCATACAGATACGAAACGTCGGAATGACTATCGCCCCGAGGTGAACCATCGGCGCGGGGGCGCGGTAAAGATGCCGGATAGCCAGCACCGAAAGCACCACACCTGCCGCCAGCAACAGTATCGCAACAGTCCATAAAATGTGGTCCTGACTGATCAGCTCCAGACCAGTCACCAGCGAAAGCATCGCCAGCCCGGTCAGCACAAACCCCGACTTGTCGAAATGCTTCGGCTCAGCGGAAGGCGCCTGCGGGAACAGACGCCACGCCAGCATCATCGCGATAATCCCAAGCGGCACATTGATATAGAAAATCCAGTGCCATGAGGCGTAATGGGTGATAAATCCGCCAAGCGGCGGCCCGAGGATCGGTGCCACCAGCGCAGGCCAGGTCAGGGTAGCGATAGCTTTAATAAGCTGCGGTTTCGGTGTCGTTTTCAGCACCGTAAGACGCCCGACAGGCACCATCAGCGCACCGCCGATCCCCTGAATAATACGCAGAATGATGAATTCACTGACGCTGCTTGCCATGGCACAAAACAGCGAGGCCAGCGTAAAGACGGCGAGGGCAAACGTGAAAACATTGCGGGCGCCAAAACGTTCCGCCGCCCAGCCGCTGGCGGGGATCAGCACTGCCAGCGTGAGCATATAGGCACTCATCCCGGCGTTGAGATCAACAGCAGACACCCCGAAGGAAATCGCCATTTGCGGCAGTGCCGTGGCAATCACCGTACCGTCGATAAACTCCATGAAAAAGGCGGCGGCAACCAATAAAGCAATAACGGAGATCCCGGAATTAACGCCGGACGCTTCCTGCGGATGCTCTGACACATCCGGTTTACTGTGGCTCATTATGTTCTGTCCCGGAAAAAAACCACTCGCTGCAAGGCACAGCAAAAGATAGATGATAAGTATTAAACCTATCACACACCTTTAGCCGGGTTATACATCAACGGAGGATCAAAAAGAGCGATTTTTACGCTTAGCTGACCGCAGTAAAAAACTCCCCCTGTAACTGACAGGCGAAATCACTGACATCTTCCTGCAGACACAGCGTGACATCGGCAGAAAAACCTCGTCGTATGAGTTCACGTGCGGAGCCGCAATTAGCAAGTTCTTCCAGCGTGAGGTTTTGATAAACCGCCTTTGCCGCGCGGGCTTCTGCTGACCACCGGCGATTTTGTAAACGTGAAATCAATCCCCCTGCAGCGACCAGATCTTCAAGCGCCGGACGAAGACTGTTGTCCGGCCATTTTTCACCGGCGGGGATCACCAGAATGCGCTGATATTTTTCGCAGGCACGCGCAGTCGCGTTGAGATTGCGCAGGCAGGCGGTGAAAATCGCCGCATTGTGTATTTTGGCTTTAAACGTCAGCGCCGATCCGTTCGGCGAGGGTAATACCAGCCGCGTTCCGGTAGCCATCTCCTGAAGGGAGCAGGGCGAAAGGGTAAAACCCGGCCCCTGAAAACGCCGGTCAAACTGCGCACACTGTGCATTTCGCTCAGCAGCATATTGCTGCGCGCTGGCGTCCTTCCATGGATAGGGGAATATCACACCACCGCGTTCATTCGCTACACTCACGCAGGTAGAAAACGACATCACATCAATAATCACAATACAATCGGCCTTAGCCGCCAGATGCTCCACCGCCTGCGCCCCCCATTCCAGACGCACGTCAAAATCAGCTTGTAAGAAATCCGTCATCAGGAATTATCCTCCGGTGTGCTTTTCCCCCTCCAGATATCACCATCATTTCATTCCCTGTGGTGACGTTAGTTTTTTAACGGCATTCACTGGCAAGTTTCCTGAATAACAAAGCAAGAAAAAGAGGGTTTTTCGGGCTGAACATTCACTACACTGATTAACACGTTTTAGTTGTTCGCCTGCATCAATAAAACAAGACATCAGACAATATTCAATAGGGGATGTGAATGAAAAGTGGGGATTATTGCCGACTGCTACTGCTGGCGGCGATCTGGGGTGGCAGTTTTCTGTTTATGCGGGTGGCGGCCCCGGCGTTCGGCGCCATCAATACGGCGTTTCTGCGGGTACTGTTCGGGTTTGTCGGGCTGGTAGTGATCCTGGCGGTAATGAGAACGCCGCGTAATTATCAGCATAAATTTGGCCGCTCGCTGCTGCTCGGAGTGATCAACTCCGGTCTGCCTTTTCTGATGTATTGTCTGGCAGCACGTTGGTTACCCGCAGGGTATTCCGCCATTCTCAACGCCACCACGCCGCTGATGGGTGTCGTGCTTGGCGGTTTATTCTTTCATGAAACCGTGACGCTCAAAAAAGCGTTCGGCGTGCTGACTGGCCTGTTCGGCATTACCTTGCTGACCACCACCGGCAGCGCGGAATCGGTGCCGCAATTACTGGCGGGCGTCATCGCCTGCCTGGTCGCGACCGGCTGTTATGCGGTGGCCGGTTTCCTGACACGCCGCTGGATCACCGAACGCGGCGGGCTGGATCCCAAACTGGTGGCGACCGGTAGCCAGCTCGGCGCGACGCTGTTTCTGTTGCCTTTTTTCCTCTATACCTCAGCAACCGAAGCGCCGGTCAGCTGGGCGCAGCCACTGGTCTGGCTCTGTGTGCTGGCGGTCGGGTTTATCTGTACGGCATGGGCGTACATTCTGTATTTCCGCCTGATAGCCGATATCGGCCCGCTGCGCAGCATGACGGTGACTTTTCTGATCCCACCGTTCGGTATTCTGTGGGGTTATCTGCTGCTTAATGAAAAGCTATCGGAAGGTTTTTTCGCGGGCGGCATTCTGATTTGCGTGGCGGTGTGGCTGGTCCTCAGCCCCGGAAAGTCAGTGACGGGAAAAACAAAAACGCCCGCGCCTGAAACCCGATAAGTTCCGGCGCGGGCAGGGGATCAACCGAGGTATTCGATAATGGATAATCCGCCGTTATAGTCGGTGCTGTAGATAATCCCCTGCGCATCGACAAACACGTCGCAGGACTGAATCACCTGCGGCCTGCCAGGCCGTTTATCCATCATGGTGGCGGGCGCAGCAGGCACCAGCGCACCGGTTTCTTTCGGCTGGTACGGATTGCTGATGTCGTACGCACGTACACCCGCATTCTGGTAGGTCGCGAAAATCAGCGTTGAACTGATAAAGCTGCCCGGCCGGTTTTCATGCAGATTATGCGGTCCGAAATGCGCGCCTTTGCTGACATAATCCCGTTCTCCGGGCTGCGGGAAGGTCGAAATACTCACCGGATTCGACGGCTCGCGCACGTCAAACAGCCAGATCAGCTTTTCGCCATCTTCCTGATTATCCAGCACCGCTTCGTCGAGTACGACCAGCAAATCCCGGTCCGGCAACGGCAGCGCGGTATGCGTGCCGCCGCCAAAGGGCGGGCTCCAGTTGCGATGCGAAATCAGCTGCGGCGCGCTGCGGTCTTTGATATCCAGCAACGTCAGGCCACCGTCACGCCAGCTGGCGTAGGCTATATCTCCGCTGATAATGGCATGGTGCAGCGCATAACGTTTACCTTCCGGCCAGTCCGGCGTTTCACCGCCTGCGGTATGCATGCCCGGCAACCACCAGCGCCCGGCGACCTGCGGATTACGCGGGTCAGCCAGATCGATAGTCAGGAAGATGTAATCACTGTAGCCATCAATCAGGGCTGAAACGTACGCCCAGCGCCCGCCGACATACCAGATGCGGTGTACACCGATGCCATCCAGACCGAGAAAGCTGATTTCTTTTGGCTGATCGGGCACCGAAATATCAAAGATACGCACACCGGCACTCCAGCCACGCTGTTGCGTACCCTGAACCGTTTCGCTGACGGAACGTGTGTAATAAACCTTTTCATCGGCAAAGCGGACATCCGCGAACAAATCGCGGGCATTGATCACCAGCAGCAAATCGTCATGTGCCTGTAAATGCACATTCCAGGTGCCCGGCGGCGCAGGGACAAAACCGGCGGAGCGCGGTTTTTTCGGGTCCCGCACATCCACAATGGAGAAACCCTGCGAGACCATGTGGCCGATATAGGCGTAACCGCGATGAACCATTACCTGGACGCCATCGGGTTTTCCACCCTGATCGCTGTGGCCGATCAGCCGCATATTACGACTGTATTCCGGCGTCGGGAGAGATTGCATTGTCATCATCCGGCCTTATTTTTTGTGCTGCGCTTCAAGAGTGGCGAACCACGGCGCGATGAAATCATCAGATTTGCCCCAGCCGGGGATCACTTTCGCCAGCGATGCCACGTTCACAGCATCAGGGTTGCTTGTCAGCAATGCCTGCGGGATAGCCGCCGCTTTGAATTCATACGTCTCAGGGGTTTTCTCACCGGCAATCTTGTTGGCAACCAGACGCAGGTTTATCGCGCCGATCAGTTTCGGATCCACCGCCACGCTCAGTTTCCACGGGCTGTTGGCCGCGCGCATCAGGCCGATATCCTGATTGGAAATATCGATACTGTAGAGTTTGATTTCAGTGCGGCCATTCTCCTGTAAGGCTTTATATGCGCCCTGACTAAAGGCATCCCAGGTTCCCCAGATCGCGTCGATTTTCCCTTTCGGGTATTTCGCCAGCAGCGCGCCGATTTTATTGGCGGTATCGCCCTGAACATCCGACGACACAGCACCGACAGATTCCAGCTCATGAATGCCAGGATGGGCGGCTAATACTTTTTTATAGGCATCCTGACGACGTTCCATCGGCGGGAAACCGGCCACCCACAGTTTGACGATATTGGCTTTGCCGTTGAAATCTTTCACCAGTTGCCCGACAGAAAGATCGGTGAGCGAGGCGTCATCCTGTTGGGTCACGGTCACACCGGGAATATTACCGTTCACGGCGGTATCAAACACGGATACCGCGATGCCGCTGGCCGTAATGCGTTTCAGCAAATCGGTGGAATACGGGTCGCGCCCCTGTGACAAAATAATGCCGTCGTATTTCTGACTGATGGCCTGATTCACGAAGTCCTGAAATTTCGCATCGTCACCATTACTGAGGAAAGTACTGACCTGGAAGCCCAGCTTGCGGCCTTCCTGAATAACACCGGACAAAAACTGCGTAGTGTTATCGTCAGACCCTAAATTGCGGATCACGGCAATGCGCACCGGCCCCTGGTGATCGGCGATAGCTTTCGGTACCGGCGCGGTTTCTGCCGCAAAAGAAGGAAAAACGGAGAACAGACTTAACGCCAGTAACGACGCGGAGAACAGTTTCATGGTTATTACCCTGTGTGGTTAATCATCATTTAAACGGGAGGACAATTCATGACAGCCCTTATTCAGGCTTTTATAGTGAGTTAATGAATTGATTGCCCGAGTTTTAATGACCCGGGAATGAATGGCAACGAACGAAAAGGCATAAGTTAATGCCAAAGAGTATTAGCCATCCGGATGGCCGGGCGTAGGATGTTAACAGCCTCTAAATTAAGGATTTCCCATGAGTGATACTGATATTCGCGTGGTGCCCGGCCCCGCCAACTACTTTTCTTTCCCCGGCGCCATAGACCGGCTGGCGCAGTTTTATTCGCCGGAACAACTGGACAAGGCACTGTGGATTTACGGTGAGCGCGCCTTAACCGCCGCTCAGGATTTCCTGCCGGAAGCCTTTACCGCCTCACAGGCGAAACACGTGTTGTTCAAGGCGCATTGCAGCGAAACCGAAGTACAGCGTATTGCGGATACCGGCGGCAATGACCGTCAGGTGGTGATCGGCATCGGCGGCGGCGCAGTACTGGATACCGCCAAAGTTGTGGCGCGCCGGCTCGGCTTGCCGGTGGTGGCGATCCCGACGATTGCAGCGACCTGTGCGGCATGGACGCCGTTGTCAGTGTGGTATAACGATGAAGGTCAGGCGCTGCGTTACGAAATTTTCAATGATGCCAACCATCTGGTGCTGGTCGAGCCGCGTATCATTTTGCGGGCGCCGAAAGAATATCTGCTGGCTGGGATAGGCGATACGCTGGCGAAATGGTATGAAGCGGTGGTGCTCAGTCCGCAGCCGGAAAAACTGCCGTTAACCGTACAGCTTGGTCTGAATACCGCGCTGACTATCCGCGACGTGTTGCTTAATGAAAGCGAAGCGGCTTTACAGGCACAAGACGATAGCCAACTGACGCCACCGTTCCTCAATGTGCTCGATGCCATCATTGCGGGTGGCGGATTGGTGGGCGGCCTGGGCGACCGCTATACGCGCATCGCAGCAGCGCATTCGGTACATAACGGCCTGACTGCGTTGCCACAAACTGACGCGTTTCTGCACGGCACTAAAGTCGCTTACGGCATCCTGGTACAAAGCGCGCTACTCAACCAGCCGGAAGTGGTGCAGCAGTTAACCGCGCTGTACAAGGTATTAGATCTGCCGGTCAGTCTGGCGCAATTGCAGGTGGATATTCATGATGAGAAACAGCTTTCCCGTCTGATTGAACGCACCCTCCAGCCCGGAGAATCCATTCATCTGCTGCCGGGAAACCCCAACGCCGAACAACTGCGTCTGGCGTTTGAGTTTGTTGAGAATAAATATGGCATCGGGGTC
>NZ_JAFMOS010000537.1 GCF_019049755.1 Rahnella perminowiae | reverse complement strand
AATGCTATCAGGGTGTAAAAAAGCGGTGTTTGGGTGTTCTTCCCTGCTATATAATTAGCCTGCTCATTTTAACTAAGTTAACACATGTTTTTTTTAAATCTTTTTTGATAAATCGCAACTTTAGTTTGCGCTAAGAATTATCAGATGACGTTCGCCGTCAAGTTCGGGTACCTGCAGCTTAATGACTGACTTCAGAGTAATCCCTGCCGGCAGCGCAGCAAGTTCATCATCAGGACGTACACCCTTTAAGGCATAAAAATGCCCCTCACCTTTCACGGGCAGATGGTGACACCAGGAAAGCATATCCTGCATTGATGCGAAAGCACGGCTTATCACCCCATCAAAAGGTGGATTCGGCGCAAATTCTTCCACACGACTCTGTATAGGCTCGATATTTTTCAGCCCCAGCTCATGCTGAACCTGACGCAAAAAACGCACGCGCTTACCCAGGCTGTCCAGCAACGTAAAGTGTGAATCAGGGCGAACAATGGCCAGGGGGATCCCCGGTAAACCCGGGCCGGTGCCAACGTCAATGAAACGGCTACCTTGCAAATGCTCGTTCACCACAATGCTGTCCATAATATGACGTACCAGCATCTGCATCGGGTCACGGACAGATGTCAGGTTGTAGGCTTTGTTCCACTTATGCAGCAGTTCAACATAGCCAATCAGTTGTTGTTTTTGCTGATCGGGTAACGCTATTCCTGCCGCAGCAAGCAGCGAGTCGAGTTTATTATGCACGGTGAATCCTCAGACAGAATCGATATGCCGGGAACAACCCGGTTTAAAAATGATAAAACATACAGAATGATGGGAAAAGTAAGAATCGACCGCCGCTTCGGGATACCAAGGGCGGTCATCAGAGCAGTCGTTTATGCGCTGCGGCGCAGCAAACCTTGTTTTTTAAGCCAGATCAGCAAAATTGAGATTGCAGCCGGCGTAATACCGGAGATCCGTGAGGCCTGACCAATGGAGGTTGGCTTGTGATCGTTAAGTTTGGCGATCACTTCATTTGAAAGGCCATTCACCTGCCGGTAATCAAGATCGACAGGCAGCACCGTATTTTCGTTACGCTGCTGTTTTTCGATCTCTTCCTGCTGACGGGCAATATAACCTTCATATTTTATCTGAATTTCCACTTGTTCTGCCGCCTGCGCATCCGGAACAGAAGGAGCGAACGGGGAAAGTCGGGTGATTAATTCATAGGTCATTTCAGGACGACGCAGCAGCTCTTCCGCACTGGCTTCTTTAGAAAGCGGGGCAGAAAGATGCGCGTTGATTTCATCAACCTGGGCATGATGAGGGTTCACCCAGATACCCCGCAAACGCTGACGCTCCTGCTCGATCATTTCCAACTTTTCGTTGAAGCGTGCCCAGCGGGCATCGTCAACCAGGCCTAACTCACGGCCCTTTTCTGTCAAACGTAAATCAGCATTGTCTTCGCGCAGCATCAGTCGATATTCAGCACGTGACGTAAACATACGGTACGGTTCTTTAGTGCCAAGCGTACACAGATCGTCAACCAGCACACCGAGGTAAGCCTGATCACGACGTGGTGCCCAGCCGTCTTCTTCACTGGCGCAACGGGCGGCATTCATACCGGCGAGTAAGCCCTGCGCAGCGGCTTCTTCGTAACCCGTCGTACCGTTGATTTGTCCGGCAAAGAACAGACCCGCGATAAATTTACTTTCCAGCGTTGGTTTCAAATCACGCGGATCGAAGAAATCGTATTCAATGGCATAGCCGGGACGAACGATCACCGCATTTTCCATCCCCTGCATTGAGCGGACGATCTGCATCTGTACATCAAATGGCAGGCTGGTTGAAATCCCGTTCGGATACACTTCGTTGCTGGTCAGTCCTTCCGGTTCCAGGAAGATCTGATGCGAATTGCGATCGGCAAAACGCATGACTTTATCTTCGATCGACGGGCAGTAACGCGGGCCGATCCCTTCGATGATCCCGGCATACATCGGGCTGCGATCCAGGTTGTTGCGGATCACATCATGGGTTTTTTCGTTGGTATACGTCATGTAACACGGGATCTGGCGCGGATGCTGCGACACATTACCCATGAACGAGAATACCGGCGCCGGATTATCACCGTGTTGTTGTGCCAGTACGCTGAAATCAATGGTACGGGCATCGATACGCGGTGGTGTACCGGTTTTGAGACGGTTAACGCGCAGAGGTAGCTCTCGCAGTCTCTGAGACAAAGAAATTGCAGGAGGATCCCCTGCACGGCCTCCGCTGTAGTTTTCCAGACCGATGTGGATCTTTCCATCCAGGAAAGTGCCGACAGTCAGTACAACCGATTTAGCGCGGAATTTCAGCCCCATTTTGGTCACAGCACCAACGACACGATCGTTTTCAACGATCAGGTCTTCAACAGGTTGCTGGAAGATCATCAGGTTTGGCTGGTTTTCCAAAGCGGTACGGACAGCCTGGCGGTACAGAACACGGTCAGCCTGAGCACGGGTCGCTCTGACAGCAGGGCCTTTGCTCGCGTTTAGTATCCTAAACTGAATGCCGGCATGATCGATGGCCGTGGCCATCAGACCACCCAGTGCGTCGACTTCTTTAACCAGATGTCCTTTCCCGATCCCGCCAATAGCAGGGTTACACGACATTTGTCCCAGCGTGTCGATATTGTGGGTGAGTAATAAGGTCTGACGTCCCATGCGTGCAGAAGCCATTGCAGCTTCAGTACCTGCATGGCCACCACCTATGATGATGACGTCAAATTGATCCGGATAAAACATGCGACTGCACCTCGGCGTTCAAGCGAACTTTCTTTGTATGGCGTTGGGAGGAGGGATTCTACTCAAGTTTTGAGCTTCCACAAGCCCCCGGGGATCTTCATATTAATACTTCTATTAGGATCGCGATCCTCTGTGCATAAGTCTTTTTTGTTTATTAAGATCAGCATGCTAAGAAGGATCGAATGCTGTGAATGATCGGTGATCCTGGACAGTATAAGCTGGGATCAGAAGTGAGAGTTATACACAGCATGAAAAGCGTACAGGGGTTGTTAGAGGGATAACTACGGGTTTTACCCTGCTTTTAAGCCTAGTTATCCACATCTGATCGCCTGAAATTTACACTTATTTGATCAAATTAATCCAGTTGATCACCCAAACCTCAGCGGGATCTTCAGGAATTTCGTATTGCGTCACGTCGATCTCAAGGCGATCACCGATCCTTTTTGCCCCTAATGACGTCAGTTTGTTATCCAGGGAATTGATCGCGCCACAGAAAGTGTCATATTCACTGCTGCCCAATCCTAAGGCACCAAAGCGAACTTTAGACAGATCCGGTTGCTGCTCTTCCAACTGCTCCATAAACGGTTGCAAGTTGTCGGGCAGTTCACCTGCGCCGTGAGTTGAACACACAACCAGCCAGATCCCTTCCTGCGGGACTTCATACAGCTCCGGGCCATGAAATAATTGGGTGGAAAAACCGGCTTCTTCCAGTTTCTCTGCCACATGTTCTGCAACATATTCGGCGCTGCCAAGCGTACTGCCACTGATCAGGGTAATGTCAGACATAATGCTCTCACCCGGGAAAAGGAGACTATTGTACGCTGTGAATGAGCTGGGATCTACCTGTGGATAATAGGGGTATAGAAATCAGATGTCAGGGCTGGATGGTGCGTGTGATGGGGTTCTGCAGAGAGATCAGGGTCTCGGTTGACTGGATCTCATCAATTGTTTGGATCTTGTTGATAAGTACATGCTGAAGGGAATCAATCGAACGACACATGATCTTGATGAAAATACTGTAATGCCCGGTGGTGTAATAGGCTTCAACCACTTCTTCTATATTCTCAAGCTTTTTCAGGGCAGAGGGGTAATCCTTGGCACTTTTTAAAATGATGCCAATAAAACAGCATACGTCGTAACCCAGCTGTTTGGGATTGACGGTAATATGCGCACCGGTAATGATGCCTGCCTGCTTCATTTTCTCTACGCGTACGTGGATCGTCCCCGGACTGACAGTAAACAATTTTGCCAGTTCGGCATAAGGCGTACGGGCATTGTCCATCAGGGCGTTGAGGATCCCGCGATCAAGCTCATCGAGCTGGTAAATTTCAGTCATGGTCATCTTTCTCTTGTGGGCTTAATTTCTCTGCCAGCGTCGCTGTACGCGGCTTTTAACCCCGGTATCAAAGCGCCAGATATGATCGAAAATTCGCAGGATGCCGGGCTTACCATAGTGTGACATTGCCAGGGCATGAAAGCGGTGATGTTTTTCGCGCTGCAGTGATCTGACCTTCATTTGTACTTCATCTGGCAACCGCTGGGCGATAAAGTCCGAGATCACCACGGCATCCGCATCTTCCCACTGCGGAGAAGCAAGTTTATCCAGTGTGGCATTCAGGCAGGCTGCCAGATCGGTACCGCCGCGAAAATGTTGTCCCAGAAAGCGCAGCGCCTGATCCAGGCCACCGTTAGATGTCAGTTCATAATGGATCACTTCACTGGCAAATAACATGATGTAACATCGGCGGTTATCCGCCAGAGCGATCTTCAGTAATGCCAGACAGAATGCTTTGGCGCACTGTTCGTTAAAGCCGCCCATGGAACCGGACGTATCGACGCAGACCACAAAAGGCCCGCGCGGTTGCGGTTCCTGCTGCTGATAGACCACCGGCCGTTTGACCACTTTCTCACGCCAGACATCCCCTTGCAGGCGATATGTCATCAAACGCTTTTCCAGCAAGCGACGATAGAATTCGTATTCCAGCTCAGGCAGCCCCAGCGTCACCAGCTCCGTCGGCATGAGGCGCAAAATATCATCGCTCTGATGAATGCCGTTCACTTCTTCCGGCACTGTCGCGGGTTCGCGCACCATCAGCCGGTGCGTTTCCATTTTTGCATCTTCATGTGGACTGGTTTTGGCCGTCTGGCTGCGGCCCAGTTGTTCGGCCAGATGCATCAGTTCAGGCTGCTGCTGAAGGAAAGCGCCAAACCGTGCCAGTGACTGAATATCACCCCGCAGCCGCTTCCCTTTACTCATGTCCCACAAACGTCCGGCTGCAGTGTCGTTCTCGGCTAATAAAGGGGATAACTCGCTGCTGAGCTGCAGACGTTGCAGCAATTCTTCCTGCAATTGCTCCTGTTCCTGTTCGAGCAACTGATGATGAACGTTCACCGTCTGGAAGGTCAGGTTCAGGCGCCAGCGCTGAAGGAATAAAGTATGAAAGCTATTGCCGGTTTTTGACGTACGCGAAGCTTCATTATTTTCCTGTAAGGTACGGGCTTCTGTAGCAAATGGAGAACTGAGTTGCACCAGTTCATCGATGAGGGAAGCGAGACCGGACTGAAAAGACGTAGCATCAAGCTGCTGACAGTGCTGGTAAAGGTAGAATTCTTTGGCCAGCTCATGAGGAACCGGCGTTTCGTGGATCCTCTGGCGCAGGCGCAATTTCCATTCCGGAAGATCCCGGGTTAATGCACGCTTCAGACGGGGAAATTTCTCGAAGAAAACGACCAGTGCAGGCGCCGCCAGCAAGCCGACAATCAGTTCTTCAATCAGTTCGGCTTCGCTGATCGCCAGCAGCAGATCCAGTGACTCGAGACTGAACATGATCAGTGACCGCTGAATGTCTGTTGCTGATGACGCAACTGTTCAGCCACCTGCAGCAGGCTGGCTTCAATTTTTGCCATCCATTCAGCCGGAACAAACAGGCAGTTTTGCTGCTGGCTGAATTCGTGCCTCTGCTGCGCCAGTTTTGCGGTCAGGTCATTGAGCATATTTTTCATTTCGTCGGGAACAGCAATATGCGCATGGCCGGGCAGTGTCAGTGGTGTGCTCTGACGGCTCACATCCAGCACCAGAATTTGCTGTTTGTCATCGATTTCCAAATCCACGGTTTGTACAAAACCAATCCCGTTGAGTTTGGCTTTCATTACGCCCCCTTTATTTAGCCATTCTTCCAGGATGCTGCGTTCGAATAATAAGTGTGTGACTTTTATTTCATGCAGGTGCAAAGGCGTTTGCAATAACAAGGTCAGATTGGGGGTATTGAGTGATTCTGGCAGGCTGTATTGTGGCTTACGGCTGAAAATCCCGGCTTTCTTACTCAGTTTGATTGACTGACGCGTGCTCTGTTGTTGCTGATGTTGCATCCACTGCTGATTAAGCTGCTGGATTTTCATCAGCAACGCCTGCTGCTGATAAGCCTGCTCAGTGATGAGTTGCTCAATCTGAGTGTGCAGGAGGTTATACGTATTGAGATCATGCCATAAACAATCTTTCAGCAGGATCAGATCCACCGGGGTAATCGCTTTTCTGCCACTGAAAAATGCACAGGCCTGCAACAGGCGCAGGGCTTTTTTCCAGCGACGGTCAGAAACATAAGGGGCAGTATCCAGGGCATCAAGGCGCTGGCGCAGTTGGAAGATCAGCTCAAAGCAACTGTCTGAAAGATTGACTTTGTCGATCTCCGGCTGCCATTGTTGGTATTCTTCATCACTGATACTCAGAGACTCTGCTACCGGATTAGTGCTTTCATTGTTACGGCTGGTCAGCAGTGAGCGAAAATTTTGCTTATCCTGCACTTTATCCAGCCACAGACGGATCAGCATGCGGTCATACAGTGCCTCAAGACCACCATCAGCTTCGGGTAATTCGTTGGAAGCGCTGACCAGCAGACGTAAAGGTATTGCTTCTTCACGCTCGCCATTACGGAACCGGCGCTCGTTGATGGCGGTCAGAAGCGTGTTGAGAATGGCGGGACCGGCTTTCCAGATTTCATCAAGGAAGACAATTTCAGCTTCCGGCAAATAACCTTCGGTCAGACGCAGATAGCGGCCCTCATCTTTCAGGGCCTGAATTGATAGCGGACCAAAGACTTCTTCCGGCGTGGAAAAGCGTGTCATAAGATATTCAAAAGCGCGGGCATGGCGGAACGCGAATTTCAGGCGACGGGCGATCAGACTTTTTGCAATGCCCGGCGGCCCCAGCAGGAAAACGCTTTCGCCGCACAGGGCGGCCAAAAGGCAAAGTCGTATGGCATCCTGCCGTTCGTACAGGCCATGTTCTAATGCGTTGGCAAGACGGGCTATCCGTTCTGCCAAAAGGGGAGATTGCGCCATACTGTCTCTTTCGGTATCCATTAAGTTATTGAATAGTGTACTGGCTGGTGACGATATTCCACGTTTATTTTTATCGTTATAGCTTGTTGATTACTAAAAATTTTCTATTATCAAAAATGCGACCTCGTTCATAAGAACGCCGGTTTCACTGCGCATTTAAGGGTAGGCAATCTGATTTATTCGTGCATACTGTGCGCCTTTTAGTGGGCATCATAAGTCTGAGCGCACACATCGCTTACGGATGTTCGAGCAAAAAAGAAACGAAATATGAGCACTGAACATAAACGGTCACTCCCAGCAGTAACCCTGGCCGCCATTGGTGTGGTCTATGGCGACATTGGTACCAGTCCTCTCTATACCTTAAGAGAGTGTTTTTCTGGTCATTATGGTTTTAACGTTGAACCCAGCGTCGTTTTTGGCTTTCTTTCTCTGATTTTTTGGATGTTAATCCTCATTGTTTCGCTCAAGTACCTCACTTATGTGATGCGGGCGGACAACGCAGGCGAAGGGGGTATTCTGACGCTGATGTCTCTGGCAGGCAGAAACACGTCGGCGCGAACCACTGCCGTTCTGGTCATTCTCGGCCTGATCGGGGGAAGCTTCTTCTATGGTGAAGTGGTGATCACTCCGGCTATTTCAGTACTTTCCGCAATGGAAGGTCTGGAAATCGCAGCCCCTTCGCTCGATCCTTATATCGTTCCTCTTTCTATTACTGTTCTGACGCTGCTTTTCATTATTCAGAAGCATGGTACCGGCATCGTGGGCAAACTGTTTGCACCGGTAATGTTGCTGTGGTTCCTGACGCTGGCGGTGCTTGGCGTCAACAGTATTATGCAGAATCCTGAAGTGCTGCGCGCCATGAACCCTATGTGGGCAGTTAACTTCTTTATCGAGCATAAGTCGTTCTCCTTCCTGGCGCTCGGTGCAGTGGTTCTGTCGATTACCGGTGTTGAAGCGTTATATGCCGATATGGGCCACTTCGGGAAATTCCCTATCCGTCTGGCCTGGTTCACCGTGGTACTGCCTTCTCTGGTGCTGAACTATTTCGGTCAGGGCGCATTATTGCTGAAAAACCCGGAATCGATTAAGAACCCGTTCTTCCTGCTGGCGCCTGACTGGGCATTAATCCCGTTACTGATTCTGGCAACACTCGCGACCATTATCGCCTCCCAGGCAGTTATTTCGGGCGTGTTTTCCCTGACCCGCCAGGCTGTACGTTTGGGCTATTTACCGCCAATGCGCATTATCCATACGTCAGAAATGGAAGCTGGCCAGATTTACATTCCGGCTATCAACTGGCTGCTTTATTTTGCGGTGGTTATTGTTATCGCCAGCTTCGAGCATTCGAGCAATCTGGCGGCGGCTTATGGTATTGCCGTGACCGGTACGATGGTGCTGACCAGCATACTTTCCTGTACGGTTGCGCTCAAAAACTGGCACTGGAAACCCTTCCTGGTCGGACTTTTACTGATCGGTCTGCTGTTTATGGATATCCCGCTGTTCGCGGCGAATGCCACCAAACTGTTCTCCGGTGGCTGGTTGCCACTGACGCTGGGTTTGTGCATGTTCATCGTGATGACCACCTGGAAGAGCGAACGCTTCCGCCTTATGCGCCGTATGAACGAGCATGGGAATTCCCTGGAGGCGATGATCGCCTCTCTGGAAAAATCTCCGCCGGTGCGTGTTCCGGGAACGGCTGTGTATATGTCTCGCGCCATCAACGTCATTCCGTTTGCATTGCTGCACAACCTCAAACACAACAAAGTATTGCATGAGCGCGTGGTACTGCTGACGCTGCGCACGGAAGATGCGCCTTATGTGCATAATGTCCGGCGTGTCACCATCGAGCAGCTGTCACCGACGTTCTGGCGTGTAGTAGCCAGTTACGGGTTTAAAGAAACGCCGAACGTGGAAGAAGTATTCCATCGCTGTGGTCTGGAAGGATTACCGTGCAGGATGATGGAAACGTCATTCTTCATGTCGCATGAATCGCTGATCCTGACCAAGCGCCCGTGGTATCTGTACTTCCGTGGGAAACTCTTTATGGCGCTCAGCCGCAATGCCCTGCGTGCGCCCGATCAGTTTGAAATTCCGCCTAACCGGGTGATCGAACTCGGCACGCAGGTGGAAATCTGATCCCCATTTCTGCCGCTCAAAGGGTACCTTCGGGTACCCTGTTTTATTTCTGCTTCTGCCTTTCTTAAACGATAACTCAAATTTCCACGTTGTTTCCGAATCAGTCAGCGAAACGTTTCGACGCTGATCACAATTCCATCACTAGCTCGTTGCCATGACCGCTAATCTTTATAAACTCTTCAGTGAGCGAAACGTTTCGCTGTAGGAGTTCACAATGAAGAAGTCACCGCTGTTAAATGCCGAAATCTCACATGTTATTGCCCGGTTAGGCCACACCGATCAGCTGGTTATTGGCGATGCCGGTCTTCCGGTGCCAGCAGCTTGCCAACGCATCGATCTGGCATTAACCCAGGGAGTCCCCACCTTTTTACAAGTCTTAGAGGTAGTGACACACGAGATGCAGGTTGAGCGGGCTATCCTCGCCGAGGAAATCCAGACTAAAAATCCTCAACTCCATGAAGCGTTGCTCGCCCAATTGACACAACTCGAACAACACCAGGGAAACACCATTGCTTTGGATTACGTCAGCCATGAGGCATTCAAAGCGCAAAGCGAAAAAAGTCGGGCTGTGATCCGCAGCGGGGAATGTTCGCCTTATGCGAACGTTATTCTGTGTGCCGGCGTAACCTTCTGAGGCTTTTATGCAACCTTTGCTGCAACTGACAGGCATTGATAAAGCCTTTCCCGGCGTGAAAGCCCTTTCCGGCGCGGCGCTCAGCGTCTATCCGGGACGAGTGATGGCGTTGGTGGGGGAAAACGGCGCGGGCAAGTCCACTATGATGAAAGTGCTGACCGGCATCTATCAAAAAGATGCCGGCTCAGTACGTTTTCTGGGTAAGGAAGCGACGTTCAACGGTCCGAAAGCATCACAGGAAGCCGGGATCGGGATTATCCATCAGGAATTAAATCTGATCCCTCAACTGACTATTGCTGAAAACATCTTCCTTGGCCGTGAGTTTGTAAACGGTTTTGGCCGTATCAACTGGAAGAAGATGTATGCCGAAGCCGATAAACTGCTGGCGCGCCTGAATCTGCGTTACAAAAGTGACCGGCTGGTGGGGGATTTATCCATCGGCGACCAGCAAATGGTCGAAATAGCTAAAGTGCTTAGCTTTGAATCCAAAGTCATCATCATGGATGAGCCGACCGATGCCCTGACCGATACTGAAACCGCTTCTTTATTTAGCGTTATACGCGAACTGAAAGCTGCCGGCTGTGGCGTGGTGTATATCTCACACCGCATGAAAGAAATCTTCGAAATCTGCGACGACGTGACGGTATTTCGTGACGGGCAGTTCATTGCAGAGCGTCCGGTCAGCGAACTGGAAGAAGACACGTTGATTGAAATGATGGTGGGTCGCCGTCTGGAGGAACAATACCCGCGTATTAATCATGAACGCGGTGCGCTGCGCCTGCAGGTGCGTGATATCAGCGGACCGGGAGTGAACAACATCAGCTTTGATCTGTACAGCGGCGAAATCCTGGGGATTTCCGGTTTGATGGGTGCCGGCCGTACCGAACTGATGAAAATTCTCTACGGCGCGCTACCGCGTAAAAGTGGTTATGTGGCGCTAGATGGCCGCGAAGTGGTGACTCACTCTCCGCAAGACGGGTTGGCAAACGGTATTGTTTACATTTCTGAAGACCGTAAGCGCGATGGTTTGGTGCTCGGTATGTCTGTGAAAGAAAACATGTCACTGACCGCGTTGCGCTATTTCAGTCACACCGGCGGGCGCCTTAAGCATGCCGACGAACAGCAGGCTGTCGGCGATTTCATCCGCCTTTTCAATATCAAAACACCGTCAATGATGCAGACCATCGGCCTGCTGTCTGGCGGTAATCAACAAAAAGTGGCGATTGCCCGTGGATTAATGACGCGGCCGAAAGTTCTGATCCTCGACGAACCGACGCGCGGCGTTGACGTTGGTGCTAAAAAAGAAATTTACCAGCTTATAAACCAGTTCAAGCGCGAAGGGCTGAGCATCATTTTGGTTTCCTCAGAAATGCCGGAAGTGATTGGCATGAGTGACCGGGTTTTGGTGATGCATGAAGGTCATTTAAGCGGTGAATTCCCGATAGAACAGGCTACGCAAGAAGTGTTGATGGCAGCTGCTGTCGGCAAGCAATACGGCGTGACGCAGGAGTAATCAGATATGAGTTCTCAGACATTGCCAGCCAAAAAGCGCTGGATCAGTAAAGAGTGGTTGCTGGAGCAAAAGTCTCTGATTGCGCTGCTGGTGTTGATTGCCGTGGTTTCTTCCATGAGCCCGAATTTCTTTACGGTTAACAACCTGTTTAACATCCTTCAGCAGACGTCCGTCAACGCCATTATGGCGGTGGGTATGACGCTGGTGATCCTGACGTCCGGTATCGATTTATCCGTCGGCTCTTTGCTGGCGCTGACCGGTGCTGTTGCCGCCTCGATTGTCGGACTGGAAGTGAATGCGCTGGTTGCTGTGGGGGCTGCGCTGGTGCTGGGTGCTGCTGTGGGTGGCGTCACCGGTATGATTGTGGCCAAAGGTAAGGTTCAGGCGTTTATCGCCACGCTGGTCATGATGTTGCTGCTGCGCGGTATCACAATGGTGTATACCAACGGCAGCCCGATCAGTACCGGTTTTAATGATGTCGCTGATGTATTTGGCTGGTTTGGTATCGGTCGCCCGCTGGGTATCCCGACGCCCGTCTGGCTGATGGCTGTGGTGTTTATTGCGGCGTGGTACATGCTGCATCACACCCGGCTAGGGCGTTATATCTACGCGCTGGGCGGTAACGAATCCGCTACGCGTCTGTCAGGTATCAGCGTCGATAAAGTTAAAATTATCGTCTATTCCCTGTGTGGGTTGTTAGCCGCTCTGGCCAGTATCATTGAAGTGGCGCGATTATCCTCTGCGCAGCCGAACGCGGGTACAGGTTATGAGCTGGATGCGATTGCCGCTGTGGTATTAGGGGGAACCAGCCTGTCCGGGGGAAAAGGACGCATTGTTGGAACGCTGATCGGTGCATTGATCCTTGGCTTCCTGAATAACGGTTTGAACTTATTAGGTGTTTCTTCCTACTACCAGATGATCGTAAAAGCAGTTGTCATCCTGCTGGCGGTTCTGGTGGATAACAAAAGCAACAAATAACCTCTCCTACAGGACTTATGACCATGAATATGAAAAAACTGGCTGTCTGGGTTTCCGCTGCAGCGATCACCGCTTCTTTCAGTGCTAACGTTCTGGCGAAAGATACCATTGCGCTGGTGGTTTCCACGCTGAACAACCCGTTCTTCGTCTCCATGAAAGACGGTGCGCAGAAAGAGGCGGACAAACTGGGTTATAACCTGGTGGTTCTTGACTCTCAGAATAACCCGGCGAAAGAACTGGCAAACGTACAGGATCTGACGGTTCGTGGCACTAAGCTGATGCTGATCAACCCGACTGATTCTGATGCGGTAGGCAATGCCGTTGCGATGGCAAACCAGGCGAAAATCCCGGTGATCACCCTTGACCGTCAGGCTACTAAGGGGGTTGTGGCCAGCCACGTTGCATCGGATAACGCCTTCGGTGGTAAAATGGCCGGTGATTACATTGCCAAGAAACTGGGTGAAAACGCTAAAGTCATTGAACTCGAAGGGATCGCCGGGACGTCTGTTGCCCGTGAACGTGGTAAAGGTTTTGCTCAGGCTGCTGAAAAACACCATTTCCAGATCCTCGCCAGCCAGCCTGCTGACTTCGACCGCACCA
Organism: Rahnella perminowiae; assembly: GCF_019049755.1. Lineage (GTDB taxonomy): Bacteria > Pseudomonadota > Gammaproteobacteria > Enterobacterales > Enterobacteriaceae > Rahnella > Rahnella perminowiae. Next base: position 3,357 of record NZ_JAFMOS010000537.1, on the reverse strand, counting down.
AGGGTCTGAACGTTATGCAGAACCTGCTGACTGCACATCAGGATGTACAGGCCGTGTTCGCTCAGAATGATGAAATGGCGCTCGGTGCATTGCGCGCCCTGCAAACTGCCGGTAAAACGGATGTGCTGGTTGTTGGCTTTGACGGCACCGAAGACGGTATCAAAGCGGTTAACAGCGGTAAAATGGGTGCGACCGTTGCGCAGCGCCCTGAACAAATCGGTGTGATCGGCGTTCAGACCGCAGACAAAATATTGAAAGGTGAAAAAGTGCCTGCTGTTATCCCTGTTGATTTGAAACTGGTTGCTCAGCCGTAATACTCTTTTTATCTACGCTGTAACTGCGCCTTCTGATGGAGGCGCTATTTGACTCAGGGATCTCCACATGAAAACCGGCAAACTGGTGGTACTCGGCAGTATCAACGCTGACCACATTCTGAATATCAACCAATTCCCGCTACCGGGCGAAACGGTTATTGGCAAGCAGTATACCGTAGCCTTTGGCGGCAAAGGGGCGAATCAGGCCGTTGCAGCCGGTCGCAGTGGTGCTGATATTTCTTTTATTGCTTGTGTGGGAGATGATGATATTGGTGAGCGCGTTCGCAAGCAGCTGGCCAGTGACCATATTGACACGCAACCCATTGAAGCCATTAAAGACACTACCACTGGCGTAGCGCTGATTTTTGTGAATGCGGAAGGTGAGAATGTTATTGGTATCGATGCGGGAGCTAATAAAGCTGTTACCCCGGCATATCTTGATCGCTATAAACAGCAGGTCATCGGGGCTTCTGCTTTATTAATGCAACTGGAATCCCCTCTTGATACGGTGATTGCGGCAGCGAAGATTGCCAAAGACAACGGTACACAGGTGATCCTCAATCCGGCTCCTGCATGCGAATTGCCGGATGAATTACTTGCGCGGGTGGATATAATCACCCCGAACGAAACCGAAGCTGAAAAGCTGACGGGAATTAAAGTTGACAGTAATGAAGCTGCCGCATGTGCTGCGAAAGCTTTGCATGAAAAAGGTATCGCAACCGTCATCATTACGCTGGGCAGTAAAGGCGTCTGGCTCAGCCAGAACGGCGAAGGAAAGTTGGTGGCGGGGTTTCGCGTGAAAGCCGTCGATACAATAGCAGCAGGTGATACTTTTAACGGTGCATTAGTCACCGCGTTGCTTGAAGGTAAAACGATGGATAGCGCGGTACGATTCGCGCATGCGGCGGCGGCGGTTGCCGTGACGCGCCCTGGTGCCCAACCTTCCGTTCCGTGGCGTAACGAAATAGACGATTTCCTCGCACAACAGGAGGCCTGATTGGCCACCATGAAAGATGTCGCCCGCCTTGCGGGCGTTTCAACCTCGACAGTCTCCCATGTTATCAACAAGAATCGTTTTGTCAGTGAGTCCATCGCTGAGAAAGTGAATGCTGCCGTAGAACAACTTAACTACGCGCCTTCCGCATTAGCCCGCAGCCTCAAGCTGAATCAGACCCGTACTCTCGGTATGTTGCTGACGGCCAGCAGTAACCCTTTCTATTCGGAAGTCGTGCGCGGAGTGGAGCGCAGTTGTTATGAGCGTGGATACAGCCTCATTTTATGCAATACAGATAATGATGCAGAGCGTATGAACCGCAGCCTGGAGACGCTGTTGCAAAAGCGGGTCGACGGGTTGCTCATCATGTGTACTGAAAACCACCGGCCATCGAAAGATGCGATCAGCCGGTATCCGTCACTGCCGATTGTGATGATGGACTGGTCACCGTTTGATGGCGCGATAGATATTATTCAGGATAACGCGCTGCTGGGCGGCGAAATGGCGACGGCGTTTTTAATCCGTCAGGGATATCATCGCATCGCCTGCATTACCGGCCCGTTGGATAAAACGACTGCGCAGGAACGACTCAGTGGCTATCGTCAGGCGATGGAGAAAGCAGGTCTGAAGATTTTGCCCGGTTATGAAGTGAGTGGTGATTTTGAATTTGAAGGCGGATTAGCCGCAATGCAAAAGTTGCTGGCGCTACCTGAACCGCCTCATGCAGTTTTCGCCGGTAACGACGCGATGGCCGTTGGCGTGTATCAGGCTCTTTATCAGCGCAGATTGCGCGTCCCTGAGGATGTCGCCGTGATGGGTTACGATGATATCCAGTTAGCGCAATATATGATGCCGCCGCTGACAACAATCCATCAACCTAAAGACTCGCTGGGAGAACTGGCCGTTGATGCATTACTACATCGGTTGCAAGACCCGGATTCACAACCACAGGTATTAATATTAACGCCGGAGCTGGTCGTGCGTCAGTCGGTGGGATCACTCATCGGTAAGTAACAGGCTCTGACATTCCAGAAGTGCTGCATTGGCATCACCGGCCAGAATGGCATCCGTCAGCCGCTGGTGATGCTCCAGCTTAATCACCTCATTGCCGGTAATTGCCCGAAAATAGCTCTGATACACTGAGCTGAATAAATTCGCGAAAGAAGTCAGGAACGGATTTTTCCCCGCTTCATAGATAAGCTGGTGAAATTGCGTATCTACTGTTATCCAACGTTCCCGATCGAAGTTGTTATGTAGCTGGCGCATCTCATACATATAGAGGGAGAGCTGATGCGTTTGCTCTTTACTGGCAGCGAGTGCCGCTAAGGCGCAGGCCTGAGGTTCGAGAGCTCTGCGCAAAACAATAAAATGTGCCATCACCTGATCGAAGTTTTCGCGGGTCATCCACCAGGTCAGTAATTCCTGATCGAGAAAGTTCCAGCTTGATTGTGGCATCACCCGGGTACCAATTCGCGGACGAGGTAAAAGCATCCCCTTGGCCGTCAGCGTTTTTACGGCTTCACGCACGGCCGTGCGGCTGACCCCAAAAATCTCTCCTAACTCATTCTCGCCGGGAAGAATGGCACCTTCCGGATATTCCCCAGACAAAATACGTTGTGCAATTTTCTCCGCAAGAAGATAAGAAAGGTTACGTTGAGCCGCTTGTTGATGCGCATTGAGTAGCATGTAAGGTATTCCTGAATGTCTTTCTCTTATTATAAAGGAGTGTTTACTCCAGGCTCCGGCTTAAAACGGGGATGTTTTTAGCGGAAAACGGTCGGTATTTATCCATTTCGGGCAAAATTGTTGGATTAATGACCGGTTGATAAAAAAAGTTAATTTAGGGGTTGCGGGCTTCTGAGAACTCCCTATAATGCGCCTCCACTGACCGGGAACAACGACTGACAAGTCGCCTGGCCAGAAAGAGAAAAAGAAGAATGTTCGAATGAATAATCTCTTGACTCTTCAGCGGGAAAACGTAATATACGCCTCCCGCGCCGCATAAGATTCCTTGCGAACCGCGGCATGCTCTTTAACAATTTATCAGAC
>NZ_JAFMOS010000637.1 GCF_019049755.1 Rahnella perminowiae | reverse complement strand
GGGTTGAAGAGATTTTATGACGCCCGGGTTTCTTATAAACCAGCGGCTTCGCGCAACTGAGCGGCCTTGTCGGTTTTTTCCCAAGGGAAATGCTCACGGCCAAAGTGACCGTAGGCTGCGGTTTCTTTGTAGATTGGGTGTAACAGATCCATCATCTGGATCAAACCGTATGGGCGCAGGTCGAAGAACTCGCGTACCAGCAGGGTCAGTTGTTCATTGGAAACTTTACCGGTGCCGAAGGTTTCCACCATGATGGAAGTCGGTTCCGCCACGCCAATCGCGTAGGACACCTGAATTTCACAACGGTCAGCCAGACCAGCAGCCACGATGTTTTTTGCCACATAACGTGCTGCGTAAGCCGCTGAACGGTCAACTTTCGACGGATCTTTACCGGAGAACGCACCACCACCGTGACGGGCCATGCCGCCGTAAGTATCCACGATAATTTTACGACCGGTCAGACCGCAGTCACCCATCGGGCCGCCGATAACGAAACGGCCGGTCGGGTTAATATGATATTTGGTACCGGCGTTCAGCCATTCTGCTGGCAACACAGGTTTGATGATTTCTTCCATCACCGCTTCCTGCAAATCTTTCAGCGAGATGTCTTCTGAATGCTGGGTAGACAGTACGACCGCATCGATGCCGACGATTTTGCCTTCGTCATACTGAAAAGTGACCTGGCTTTTGGCATCAGGGCGCAGCCACGGCAACGTGCCTGATTTACGCACTTCAGCCTGACGCTGCACCAGACGGTGTGCATACGTAATAGGTGCTGGCATCAGTACGCTGGTTTCGTTGGTTGCATAACCAAACATCAGCCCCTGGTCACCCGCGCCTTGTTCCAGCGGATCAGTACGGTCAACGCCCTGATTGATATCCGGAGATTGCTTACCGATAGCGCTCAGCACTGCACAGGAATTGGCATCGAAACCCATGTCAGAATGGATATAGCCAATTTCGCGAACAGTCTGACGTGTGATTTCTTCAACGTCGACCCATGCGCTGGTGGTGATTTCACCGCCAACCAGGACCATGCCGGTTTTGACATAAGTTTCACATGCAACACGTGCTTTTGGGTCTTGCTCTAAAATTGCGTCCAGTACGGCATCGGAAATCTGGTCAGCAATTTTATCTGGATGTCCTTCCGAAACGGATTCGGACGTGAAGAGGTGTTTAGCCATTATGTTCTTTACCTTACATACGACGGGTTAGATATCACTGCATAGCACTGGGGTGACGGGCAGATGAGGAGCGGAGCTCGCCATTGTCGCAATGCGTCCTGCATGTCCCCATTAGGCAAAGCCTTGAAGCAGTTTGCGCGTTAAACCACCCATGCGTGTGGACGGATTAACATCTGGATGGCTATTTTAGGATAGCAGGTGTCCCGAATGCCAGTCATTTTTGTGACAGAGTGGGTGTTATTGTGCGGGTTTGCAGTGATATTCACGGCCTGAAACTATTTACACCACATTTTCATTTTGCAATTACAGCGGGTTGCCGGTATAAACGGCGCGCGCTATGCATATTTCTGCAGGCCCTGCAGATGCAGCGTATTCCAGTAATTACTGTTTTCTCAGCTCGAATGCCCGCGGGTGATGCGTGGCACGTGTGGAGGTGGTTAGTTTAATGACCCACTTTTTACCGCTTGTAACATTTCAACAGCATCCCCTGCAGCCTTCATTGCGCCCTGCAGCATTCTCCTCAGCATTTCTGTTAGCAAAACGTCTGTTATCTCTTCGATGTTACAGACAGTCTGACTATAGACAGGTCAGCCGCCGACATCTGTACGCTGCTCAGTAAACCCGGCTGTGTGTACATCGCACTTCCGACATATAACTGATGTAGCCTGCGATCTCCCGGGGCATCCGTCCCTGATTTCTCCCGACTCGTTACACGGAGTCTAAAAACGTGTTTTACAATGATATGAGTAGAAAACAGTCCTATGGCTGCGGCACACAGGGTTTTATCCTGTCTGAAAGCCAGGCTTGCGGGTTGTTCTCACCTGTTGTTACTGCGATAGTGGCTGGCCATGTTGTCAGTATAGAAAGAGGATTTACCTATGTCTGATGACATCCAGTCCCACCGTCCGCCACATTCGGACGATACTGTTTTTTTGCGCTCCATGCAGGAGGTTGCCGTGAACGATCGTGATGCCAGCAAGATGCTGCGCACTTACAACGTTGCCTATTGGGGTAACAATTATTATGACGTCAATGAACTGGGCCACATCAGTGTTTGCCCGGATCCAGACGAGCCTTCTGCCCGTGTCGATCTGGCACAACTGGTAAAAGACATGCGGGAACAGGACGGTCAGCGTCTGCCGGCATTGTTCTGTTTCCCACAAATTCTACAGCACCGTCTGCGTTCGATTAACGCCGCCTTTAAACGTGCGCGTGAATCTTTTGGCTACGAGGGTGACTACTTCCTGGTGTACCCGATTAAGGTCAACCAGCACCGCCGTGTCATTGAATCGCTGGTGGAATCGGGTGAACCGCTGGGTCTGGAAGCCGGCTCAAAAGCTGAGCTGATGGCCGTGCTGGCGCACGCCGGGATGACCCGTTCCGTGATCGTCTGTAACGGTTATAAAGACCGTGAATACATCCGTCTGGCCCTGATCGGCGAGAAACTCGGGCACAAGGTTTATCTGGTTATCGAGAAGATGACTGAGATTAAACTGGTGCTGGAAGAAGCTGAACGCCTGAACGTTGTTCCGCGTCTGGGCGTGCGTGCGCGTCTGTCCTCACAGGGCTCCGGTAAATGGCAGTCCAGCGGTGGCGAGAAATCTAAGTTTGGCCTGGCAGCCTCTCAGGTTCTGCAACTGGTCGAAATGTTGCGTGAGGCAGGGCGTCTGGAAAGCCTGCAACTGCTGCATTTCCACCTGGGTTCACAGCTGGCGAATATTCGTGACATCTCGACCGGTGTACGTGAATCCGCGCGTTTCTACGTAGAACTGCACAAACTGGGCGTTAATATTCAGTGCTTCGACGTGGGCGGTGGCCTGGGTGTGGATTACGAAGGAACCCGTTCACAGTCTGATTGCTCGGTGAACTATGGCCTGAATGAATATGCCAATAACGTTATCTGGGGGATCGGCGACGCCTGTAACGAACATGGTCTGCCGCATCCGACGGTGATCACTGAGTCTGGTCGTGCCGTGACCGCGCACCATACTGTGCTGGTGTCGAATGTCATTGGTGTTGAGCGCAATGAGTTTAAAGAGCCGGCGGCACCTGAACCGGATGCACCGCGTGCGCTGGGCAGCATGTGGGATACCTGGAACGAAATGCACGATCCGGAAAACCGGCGCTCGCTTCGTGAATGGCTGCACGACAGCCAGATGGACCTGCACGATGTCCATTCACAATATGCGCACGGAATTTTGGATCTGACGCAGCGTGCCTGGGCGGAAGATATCTACCTGAATATCTGTAATAAAATTCAGGATCAGCTGGATCCGAGTAACCGTGCTCACCGCCCGATTATTGACGAATTGCAGGAACGTATGGCGGACAAACTGTACGTCAACTTCTCGCTGTTCCAGTCGATGCCGGATGCATGGGGTATCGATCAGTTGTTCCCGGTTCTGCCGCTGGAAGGTCTGGATAAACCGCCTGTAGGCCGTGCGGTACTGCTGGACATCACCTGTGACTCCGACGGTACTATCGATCACTATATCGACGGTGACGGCGTCGCGACCACCATGCCAATGCCGCCGTATGACCCTGAGAATCCGCCGGTGCTGGGTTTCTTTATGGTCGGTGCGTATCAGGAAATTCTCGGCAACATGCATAACCTGTTCGGCGACACTGCTGCGGTGGATGTGTTTGTCTTCCCTGACGGCAGCATTGAAGTGCAGCAGTCAGATGAAGGCGATACGGTTGCGGACATGCTGGAATACGTGCAATTGGATCCTAACGTATTGCTTTCCCGCTTCCGCGATCAGGTGAAAGAAACAGATTTGGATGCCGAATTGCAGGCCCAGTTTGTCGAAGAGTTCGAAGCCGGTTTATACGGTTATACCTATCTGGAAGACGAATAAAAGTCCGGTTCTTTTATTCTCTGCGCCTCAACGCCCGGCTTGTCCGGGCGTTTTTACGTCCTGCTTTCGTTACTTATTTCGTGAACGTATTTTATATTGATAGGTAAAATTGTTGCTTTATTAACCATGAAGCAGAAATCATTGTTGTGCGAAATGAAAGTGAAAGGCGCAACATTTTGCGCCTTAATGGGGTTATTTTCCGGCAGCGATACGTTCACGTATATGTTTCGCACGTGCCTCTGAAGACGGGTGATCGTCAAACCAGCCGATACTGCTCCCCTGATCCAGTTTGGCCAGCTTCTCAAAACTGGTCGCCAGACCTGTCGGATCAATACCCCGTTTTTTCAGCAGATCGAAAGAATAATCGTCCGCTTCGGATTCCTGCTTCTGGGAGAACTGTGCGTTAACATATTTCTCGCCCAGGTCCGCCAGTTGTGACTGCGACAAGGTGGCGCTGACGCCACCAAGCGAAGAAATTGCAGAGCGTGCTGCGGTAGCGCTGTAAGCGACCTGCATGGCTTTGCGGGTGTGACCGAGCGCGACGTGACCCATTTCATGACCGAGAACGCCTTCCACTTCATTGTCATTCATCATATCCATCAGGCCGCTGTAAACACGGATGCAGCCGTTCGCCATCGCCCAGGCGTTGACGTCTTTGGTCAGGTAAACCTTATAGTTGGCAGGGGTGCCATTAATGTTATCACCCAGTGCCGCCGAGATTTTTTTCAGGCGTTGTGCGTATTCACTGCTGTCGGGAGCAATTTGTGCCTTTTTATCCATCTCCTCGCAGGATTGTACGCTCAGTGTTTTAACGTCGGCGTCACTCAGCGTATAGGCCTGATAAGCCTGCGCGCCGGACTGCATTAAGGTATCGGTATTGACATTAGCGCAGCCACTGACCAGCGATGCGGCAAAAAGGCTCAACATAACAGGGTGAAATTTCATCAATTTGGGTTCCCGGAGAAAGTTAACAAAACAGCGAATACAGCCTGAAAAAGGCTCTGACTGTAAGGATAGCGTTAAGATAGGTTTTTGGCAGTGCACGATCTATAGTGTAAGTCCGAAAAAACGCACTGATTTAAAAGCGGATTTTGTGAACTTAATCACGAGAGTGATTAGAGATTGCCGTTTTAATGCCGAGTCTGAGAAAATGACTTTCTTGACTGCTTTTTTAATCCGACCTGGAGTAGAACATGTCCTCTCGTAAAGAGCTTGCGAACGCTATTCGCGCACTTAGTATGGATGCCGTGCAGAAAGCGAATTCCGGCCACCCTGGTGCCCCTATGGGCATGGCAGACATTGCCGAAGTGCTGTGGCGCGATTACCTTAATCATAACCCGACTAACCCGCACTGGGCGGACCGTGACCGTTTCGTGCTGTCCAATGGTCATGGTTCTATGCTGATTTACAGCCTGCTGCATCTCACCGGCTATGATCTGCCGATGAGCGAACTGGCTAATTTCCGTCAGCTGCACTCTAAAACCCCGGGCCATCCGGAATACGGTTATACGCCTGGCGTTGAAACCACCACCGGTCCGCTGGGACAGGGCATCGCGAATGCCGTCGGTTTCGCTATTGCAGAACGTACGCTGGCAGCACAGTTCAACAAACCAGGCCATGACATTGTCGATCACCAGACCTATGCGTTTCTGGGCGACGGCTGCATGATGGAAGGCATTTCTCACGAAGTGTGTTCACTGGCCGGTACCATGAAACTCGGCAAACTGACCGCGTTTTATGATGACAACGGTATCTCTATTGATGGTCACGTAGAAGGCTGGTTCACCGACGATACCGCGGCACGTTTCGAAGCTTACGGCTGGCACGTGGTACGTGGTGTTGATGGTCATAATCCTGACGCCATCAAAGCGGCCATTGAAGAAGCGCATAAAGTTACCGACAAACCTTCCCTGCTGATGTGTAAAACCGTGATCGGTTTCGGTTCGCCGAACAAAGCCGGTACTCACGATGTACATGGTGCCGCACTGGGCGCAGCTGAAGTAGCCGCTACCCGTGAAGCGCTGGGCTGGAAATATGCCGCCTTTGAAATCCCGCAAGATATCTATGCGCAGTGGGATGCGAAAGAAGCCGGTAAAGCCAAAGAAGCCGCGTGGAACGACAAGTTTGATGCCTATGCGAAAGCCTATCCTGAGCTGGCAAAAGAGTTCAAACGTCGTGTGAACGGCGAGCTGCCAGCAAACTGGGAAACTGAAGCACAGAAATTCATCGAACAGCTGCAGGCTAACCCTGCAAACATCGCCAGCCGTAAAGCCTCCCAGAATGCGCTGGAAGCTTTTGGTAAAGTGTTGCCTGAGTTCCTGGGCGGCTCTGCTGACCTGGCACCCAGCAACCTGACCATGTGGTCTGGTTCGAAGTCTATCGGCGACGATCAGGCGGGTAACTACATCCATTATGGCGTGCGTGAATTCGGTATGACAGCAATCACCAACGGTATCGCGCTGCATGGCGGTTTCCTGCCGTATTCTGCGACTTTCCTGATGTTTGTGGAATACGCGCGTAACGCGGTGCGTATGGCGGCACTGATGAAAATCCGCAACGTTTTCGTGTACACCCATGACTCCATCGGTCTGGGCGAAGACGGCCCGACGCACCAGCCGGTTGAGCAAATTGCCAGCCTGCGCGTTACGCCAAACATGAGCACCTGGCGTCCTGCGGATCAGGTTGAATCTGCTGTGGCATGGAAATACGCGATTGAGCGTAACGACGGCCCGGTTACCCTGATTTTCTCCCGTCAGAACCTGACCCAGCAACCACGTACGCCTGAACAACTGGCCAACGTGGCGCGCGGGGGTTACGTGCTGAAAGATTGCGACGGTACGCCGGACGTGATCCTGATTGCCACCGGTTCTGAAGTGGGTATCACTGTTGAAGCGGCTGACAAACTGGCTGCTGCGGGCACCAAAGTGCGTGTGGTTTCCATGCCGTCTACGGATGCCTTCGACAAACAAGACGCCGCTTACCGTGAATCGGTCTTGCCGAAAGCCGTTTCTGCCCGTGTTGCGGTTGAAGCCGGTATCGCTGATTACTGGTTCAAATACGTCGGCCTGAACGGTGCAATCGTCGGTATGCATAGCTTCGGCGAATCTGCTCCGGCAGAGTTGTTGTTCAAAGAGTTCGGTTTCACTGTTGATAACGTTGTTGCTCAGGCACAGGCGTTACTGAAGTAACTCCGCATTTCTTATGCCGTTAAAAGCACCTTCGGGTGCTTTTTTTTCGCCTGTATTTTCCGGTACCCGTTCTCAGTTTCGCGCGAAATGACACAGGTCAAACCGTTCCGAGGCGGGCTCGGTTACACTGCCTGCATGCCGGAACGGTTTCAATCCGTCGGTTTATGAGGGAAATCACTGTCGAAAAGGTGATGAAAAAGTAAAATCACTGTGAATACACCGAATTGGCTGGTGTTTTTTTCAGCAATCGGAGCGATTAATGCGGCCTTCTTCTACGAATTATTCCTTTTATTCACTGTTTGGTTTATTCTCAGCTGAACCGTTTCAGTCGGGCTATTTGAGCTTAACATCCTCACCAGGTTGTTATCGTGCCTGAAACTGACGCTTTTCTGCCGCAGGCTTTGTGCGGACAAATGATGATGGTGATTCACCGTAAACGCACGCTGCATTACTATAGGTGTTACTGATATTGAGTAACAACCGTGTAACAGGGAGATGTATGCCAATACGTATTGCAATTAATGGCTTTGGTCGCATTGGCCGTAGCGTATTGCGCGCGTTATACGAATCCGGTCGCCGGGCGGAAATCTCCGTCATTGCCATCAATGAAATTGCCAGCCCTGAAGGCATGGCTCATCTGCTTAAATACGATTCCAGCCACGGGCGTTTCGCCTGGGATGTCCGCCAGGAAGGTGAAAACCTTTACGTAGGCGATGACTCCATCCGTTTACTTCATCAGTCTGATGCCAGCCAGTTGCCATGGGGTGAACTGAGCATTGACGTCGTGCTTGATTGCACCGGTGTCTATGGCAGCCGTGCAGACGGTGAAGCCCAGCTTGCGGCCGGCGCTAAAAAAATTCTGTTCGCGCATCCTGGCGGCCATGATCTTGACGCCACGGTGGTTTACGGCGTGAACCACGCCTTGCTCGAACGTCAGCACCGCATTGTGTCCAATGCGTCCTGCACCACCAACTGTATTATCCCTGTGATCAAACTGCTCGATGATGCTTTTGGCATTGAGTCCGGCACGGTAACGACCATTCATTCCTCAATGAATGATCAGCCGGTGATCGATGCGTACCATGCGGATTTACGCCGTACGCGCGCCGCCAGCCAGTCCATTATCCCGGTTGATACCAAACTGGCCGCAGGGATCACGCGCATCATGCCAAAATTTTGCGATCGCTTTGAAGCGATCTCGGTGCGTGTGCCGACAATCAATGTCACCGCCATTGATTTAAGCGTATTTGTCGAGGGTGCTGTGACGGTAGGCGAGGTTAACCAGCTGCTGCAAAAGGCCGCAACAGGTGCTTTTCGTGGTATTGTTGACTATACCGAACTACCATTAGTCTCGACAGATTTTAACCATGATCCCCATAGCGCCATCGTAGATGGAACGCAGACGCGGGTAAGTGGACAGCACCTGATTAAGACACTGGTCTGGTGCGATAACGAGTGGGGTTTTGCCAACAGAATGTTGGATACAACATTGGCAATGTCTGCCAGCGGTTTCTAGTACGGCTGTTCCGGCTTTCCGGCCGAAACTGCCTTCAAGCAACTTTAAAGAGAATCAACGAGAGGATTCACCATGTCTGTTATTAAGATGAGCGATCTGGATTTAGCGGGTAAACGCGTACTGATCCGTGCCGATCTGAACGTGCCAGTTAAAGACGGCAAAGTAACGTCAGATGCACGTATCCGCGCTTCTTTACCTACCATCGAAATTGCCCTTAAACAAGGTGCACGTGTGATGGTTACCTCGCATCTGGGTCGTCCGACTGAAGGCGAATATAACGAAGAGTTTTCTCTGCTGCCGGTTGTTAACTACCTGAAAGACAAACTGTCTTCTCCTGTACGTCTGGCTAAAGACTATCTGGATGGCGTTGAAGTTGCCGAAGGCGAGCTGGTTGTTCTGGAAAACGTTCGCTTCAACAAAGGCGAAAAGAAAGACGACGAAACCCTGTCCAAAAAATATGCTGCCCTGTGTGACATCTATGTGATGGACGCATTCGGTACTGCGCACCGCGCACAAGCTTCTACTCACGGCGTGGGCAAGTTTGCACCTATCGCCTGTGCCGGTCCGCTGTTGTCTGCAGAACTGGAAGCACTGGGTAAAGCGCTGGGTAACCCGGCCCGTCCGATGGTCGCTATCGTGGGTGGTTCTAAAGTTTCTACCAAACTGACCGTTCTGGATTCCCTGTCCAAAATCGCTGACCAGCTGATCGTTGGCGGTGGTATCGCGAACACCTTCGTGGCTGCTCAAGGCAACAACGTCGGGAAATCCCTGTACGAAGCAGACCTGGTCGGCACCGCAAGCAAATTGCTGGAAACCTGCGACATTCCTGTTCCTACCGATGTTCGCGTAGCGACGGAGTTCTCTGAAACTGCAACGGCTACCGTGAAGTCTGTTAAAGACATCAAAGATGATGAACAAATTCTCGACATGGGCGATGAGTCTGCAAATCGTCTGGCTGAGATCATTAAAAACGCTAAAACCATTCTGTGGAATGGTCCTGTAGGCGTGTTCGAGTTCCCTAACTTCCGTAAAGGGACCGAAATTGTGGCGCAGGCTATTGCTGACAGCGAAGCATTTTCTATCGCAGGCGGCGGCGACACACTGGCGGCTATCGATCTGTTCGGTATCGCTGACAAAATTTCCTATATCTCCACTGGCGGTGGCGCATTCCTGGAATTCGTTGAAGGGAAAGCACTGCCAGCGGTTGTGATGCTGGAAGAGCGTGCTAAGAAGTCATGAACCCTGAACGGGGAGCGTAATGCTGTCCGTTCTTCTTTGCCGCGCGGGGGGCTGCACAGTGGAGCCCGCGCGACATAGCAAACCGATTCAATCCATCTACGGCCGACGAAACAGGACAAAGAACTATGTCTAAAATTTTTGATTTCGTAAAACCAGGCGTTATCACTGGTGATGATGTACAGAAAGTTTTCGCTATCGCTAAAGAAAACAAATTTGCTCTGCCAGCGGTTAACTGCGTAGGCACCGACTCCATCAATGCCGTGCTCGAAGCGGCTGCGAAAGTTCGTTCACCGGTTATCGTTCAGTTCTCTAACGGTGGCGCTGCGTTTATCGCAGGTAAAGGCCTGAAAACTGACGTACCACAAGGTGCGGCAATTCTGGGCGCAATCTCTGGCGCACACCATGTGCATCAGATGGCAGAACATTACGGTGTGCCGGTTATCCTGCACACCGACCACTGCGCGAAAAAACTGCTGCCATGGATCGACGGTCTGCTGGACGCGGGTGAAGCGCATTACGCGAAAACCGGTAAGCCACTGTTCTCTTCTCACATGATTGACCTGTCTGAAGAATCTCTGGAAGAAAACATCGAAATTTGCAGCAAGTACTTAGCTCGCATGGCAAAAATCGACATGACTCTGGAAATCGAACTGGGTTGCACCGGCGGTGAAGAAGATGGCGTGGACAACAGCCATATGGACGCATCAGCACTGTACACTCAGCCACAAGACGTTGATTACGCTTACGAAAAACTGAACGCTATCAGCCCGCGTTTCACTATCGCTGCGTCATTCGGTAACGTACACGGTGTTTACAAACCAGGTAACGTTAAACTGACTCCAACGATCCTGCGTGATTCTCAGGAATACGTGTGCAAGAAACACAACCTGCCACACAACAGCCTGAACTTCGTATTCCACGGCGGCTCCGGTTCAACTGCAGCAGAAATCAAAGAATCTGTAGGTTACGGTGTTATCAAAATGAACATCGATACCGACACTCAGTGGGCTAACTGGGACGGTATTCTGCAGTTCTACAAGAAAAACGAAGCTTACCTGCAAGGTCAGTTGGGTAACCCGGAAGGCGCGGACAAACCTAACAAGAAATTCTATGACCCGCGCGTATGGCTGCGTTCTGCACAGTCTTCCATGGTGACTCGCCTGGAACTGGCATTCAAAGAACTGAACGCGATCGACGTACTGTAATTCTTATCCTTCCGGTGCTTGACCACCGGAATGTGAGGATAATCGTCAAAGGGGCTTCGGCCCCTTTTTTATGGCCTGTTTTCCGGCCACAATAGCCCGTATCAGTATTTCGCCAGAATCCCGAAGAGAGAGCCATGAAGCCAAAATCTGTCACCCTCGATGATGTTGCGCGCCACGCCGGTGTGTCTTATCAGACCGTTTCGCGTGTACTGAATCAGGCTGCGCATGTGTCGGTCAGAACGCGTAATAAAGTCGAACAGGCAATGGCGGCGCTCAATTACGTTCCGAACCGTGTCGCACAGCAACTGGCGGGGAAACAAAGTTATACGCTGGGTCTGGCGACCACTGAGCTGGCATTGCATGCGCCGTCACAAATTGCGTCAGCGATGAAAACCCGTGCTAATCAGTTAGGCTTCAACGTTGTGATTTCGATGATTGATAACCTGAGCCTGACCGCCTGTCGTGCGGCAGTAAACGAACTGATGTCGCAGCGGGTAGATGGCGTGCTGATTAACGTGCCGTTGTCGAATGACGATGCGGGGGCTATTGCGCAGTTGTGCGGCAACTTACCGGCGTTGTTTCTGGATGTAGATCCTGAAGCCGATGTGTTCAAAATTTTGTTCGATCCTCACTGCGGGGCAGAGCAGGGCGTGGCGCATTTACTGGCGCTCGGGCATCAGCAGATTGCCGTACTGACCGGCCCGCTCGAGTCCATCTCTGCACGGCTGCGTTATGAAGGCTGGCTGAAGACGCTGGCATTGCACGATATTACGCCCTGTGCGGTTCAGCATGGTGACTGGAGCGCGGCTTCGGGTTATCAGCAGGCATTATTGTTGCTCAGTCAGCCCGAACGTCCTACGGCGATTCTGGTTGCCAATGACCAGATGGCGCTCGGCGTTCTGCGTGCTGTCCATGAGTTTGGTCTGCGGGTACCGGAACAAATTTCGGTGATGGGTTATGACGATACTGAAGACAGCGCATTTTTCTTCCCGCCGCTGACCACAATCAAACAGGATTTCCGCCTGCTTGGTCACGAAAGCATTAACCGGCTGGTGGAGCATCTGCATACGCATGGCGATCATCAGCAATCCTCGCTGTTACTGCCCACTTCTTTGGTTGAACGCCACACGACTGCCAGACCGGGCACAAACCCGGTGTCACAGGAAGCCTTATCGCAGGAGCTGATCCGCATCGCGCGTCAGCTTAGCGCGCTCTGAACCGGATTTAACCCTCCCATGACGCGGAATTTGTGATCCGCGTCCCTTTCCCGCATACCACCGCTTTACTTACTCGTCCGGGTTACGCATGTTTATCATATTGTGAGCGCATAACAATTTACCGGGGAGATATTATGACATCATCAGCGGAAGATAAATTATCATCGCTGGCCACTGTTCTGGCCCGCCGTGACTGGGAAAAACCGGCCTCGACACAGTGCAACAGGTTACCTGCACACCCGCCGTTTAACAGCTGGCGGGATGCAGAAGAAGCGAGAGATAATAAGGCTTCAGGAAACATCCGTAGCCTGAATGGCGAGTGGGCATTCAGCTATTTTAACCGTCCTGAAGCCGTGCCGGAGCAATGGCTGCAACAGGATCTGGCAGGTGCCGACGCTGTGCAGGTGCCATCAAACTGGCAACTGGCGGGTTATGACGCACCGATTTATACCAACGTTCAATACCCCATCCCCGTCAATCCGCCGTTTGTACCGGCAGAAAATCCTACGGGTTGTTACTCGCTCACAGTTTCTGTGGATAATGACTGGCTGAGCAGCGGGCAGACGCGCATTGTGTTCAACGGCGTTAACTCTGCTTTCTATTTATGGTGTAACGGCCGGTGGATCGGGTATTCGCAGGACAGCCGTTTACCGGCGGAATTCGATCTTAGTGGTGTACTGCACGCCGGTGAAAACCGTCTGGCGGTCATGGTGCTGCGCTGGAGTGACGGCAGTTATCTGGAAGATCAGGATATGTGGCGCATGAGCGGGATCTTCCGCGACGTCACCTTGCTGCATAAACCGGCGGAGCAGATTACCGATTTACAGGTGCGCACGCATCTGTTTCATGGCTTCACGCAGGCCGAACTGGAGGTACGGGTCAGCGCTGCCGTGCCGCCGAAAACAGCGGCTGATTATCAGGTGCGCGTCGAGTTGTGGCAGGGCGATAAACCGGTCACACAGCATCAGCAACCACTCGGCAGCGAAATCATTGATGAGCGCGGGTCGGCATTTGACCGAACCACGCTGCGTTTGCCGGTCAGCCAGCCTGCGTTGTGGAGTGCTGAACAGCCCGCCCTCTATCGCGCTGTCGTTTCCCTGATTTCTCCGCAGGGGCAGCTTATTGAAGCTGAAGCCTGCGATGTGGGCTTCCGTCAGGTAGAAATCAGCAACGGGCTACTGAAAGTGAACGGCCAGCCGGTGTTGATCCGTGGCACCAACCGTCACGAGCATCACCCTGAAAACGGTCAGGTGATGGACGAAGCCACCATGCGCCGCGACATCGTGCTGATGAAGCAGCATAACTTCAACGCCGTACGCTGCTCGCATTATCCGAACCATCCGCTTTGGTACAAACTTTGCGATGAATATGGGCTGTATGTGGTCGATGAAGCCAATATCGAAACTCACGGCATGCAGCCAATGAACCGTCTTTCGGACGATCCGGTCTGGTTCAACGCGTTCAGCGAACGTGTGACGCGTATGGTTCAGCGCGACCGCAACCATCCGTGCATCATTATCTGGTCACTGGGCAATGAGTCCGGTCATGGCGCGAATCACGATGCACTTTATCGCTGGATCAAGTCTGTTGATCCCACCCGTCCGGTGCAGTACGAAGGCGGCGGAGCCAACAGTGCGGCAACCGACATTATCTGCCCGATGTATTCCCGTGTTGAGCAGGATCAGCCGTTCCCGGCCGTACCTAAATGGTCGATTAAAAAATGGATCAGCATGCCGGATGAAACCCGTCCGCTGATCCTCTGCGAATACGCCCATGCGATGGGCAACAGCTTTGGCGGCTTCGATAAATACTGGCAAGCGTTCCGCCAGTTTCCGCGTCTGCAGGGCGGTTTTGTCTGGGACTGGGTCGATCAGAGCCTGCTGCGCACCGGCGATGACGGCGAACGTTATATGGCCTACGGCGGTGACTTTGGCGATACGCCCAATGACCGTCAGTTCTGCATGAACGGTCTGGTGTTTGCTGACCGTACGCCGCATCCGTCCTTGTTTGAAGCGCAGCGCGCCCAGCAATTCTTCCAGTTTTCGCTGATCAGCACCTCGCCGCTGATGCTGGAAATTCAGAGCGAATATCTGTTCCGCCACAGTGATAACGAACAACTGGTCTGGCGTATCGAACATGACGGCGAGGTCATTTCGCAGGGCGAAGCGGTGTTAGATATCGCGCCAAACGGCAAACAAACCCTGAATCTGGGCGATATTCCCTCGTCGGAAGGGGATTTGTGGCTGAACGTGGCAGTGCATCAGCCGCAGGCGACCGCCTGGTCAGAAGCCGGGCACCGTAGCGCCTGGGATCAATGGCAATTGCCGCAGCCAATGACCTTACAGGTAACGGAGAAAATTTCTGCTGTTACACCGGTACTGGAGCAGCAAAACGGCCTGATTACGGTAGCACATGGCACACAGCGCTGGCAGTTCAGCCAGCAAAGCGGACTGCTGGAACAGTGGTTTGATGGCTCAACGCCGCGTCTGCTGAGTGCGCTGCGCGACCAGTTTATCCGTGCGCCGGTGGATAACGATATCGGCGTCAGCGAAGTCACCCGTATTGATCCAAATGCCTGGGTTGAACGCTGGAAAGCGGCGGGTATGTACCAGCTGGAACCGCGTTTATTAAACATCTGTGCCGACCAGTTACAGGACAGCGTGGTGATCACCACCACTCACGCATTCATGGCGGGGGATGAAACGCGACTGCTGAGCCGTAAGATTTTCCGCATCGATAATCAGGGCGAACTGCATATCAGCGCCGATGTCCGCGTGGCGTCAAATGTACCGTCGCCGGGTCGCATTGGCATGACCTGCCAGCTGGCGGACACCGCAGAAAACGTCAGCTGGCTGGGACTGGGACCGCACGAGAATTATCCTGACCGCCGTCTGGCGGCGCAGCACGGGCGCTGGACGTTGCCACTGACAGAGATGTACACGCCGTACGTTTTCCCGACCGAAAATGGCCTGCGTGGAGAAACCCGCGAACTGGATTACGCCGGATGGAAGCTGCGTGGAAACTTCCACTTTGGCCTGAGTCGCTACAGCCTGCAACAGCTGATGGACACCAGCCATCGTCACTTATTGCGTGAAGAAAAGGGCACCTGGCTGAACATCGACGGCTTCCATATGGGTGTCGGCGGTGATGATTCCTGGAGCCCGAGCGTCAGTCCTGATTTCCTGCTGACGGCCGGTCAGTATCATTATTCGTTCACCTGGAAGCGTGCCTGATATCCCGCGCTGCGGCCTTAACCCGCCGCAGCGCAGTATTCAGACGTAAGGAATCTGCTTATGTATTACCTGAAAAATACTAACTTTTGGATGTTCGGGCTGTTCTTCTTCTTTTACTTTTTCATCATGGGAGCCTATTTTCCGTTTTTCCCGATCTGGCTGCATGACATCAACCAGATCAGCAAAAGTGACACCGGCATCATCTTCGCCAGTATTTCGTTGTTCTCGCTGTTGTTCCAGCCGGTGTTTGGTTTACTGGCCGATAAACTGGGGTTGAAAAAGCATTTGCTGTGGATCATCACCGGCATGCTGATCCTGTTCGCGCCATTCTTTATTTATGTATTTGGCCCGTTACTGAAAATAAATATTTACCTTGGATCGGTAGTGGGCGGGATTTACCTGGGTCTGATTTACAACGCCGGTGCACCTGCGATTGAAGCCTATATCGAGAAAGTCAGTCGCCGCAGCAGCTTTGAATTTGGCCGTGCACGCATGTTCGGCTGTGTCGGCTGGGCGCTGTGCGCCTCGGTGGTCGGCATCATGTTTACCATTAACAATGAATTCGTATTCTGGCTCGGCTCCGGCTGTGCGGTCATTCTTGCTATCCTGTTGCTGATCGCCAGGCCGGAAGTGACCTCCAGCGCACGTGTGGTCAATGAACTGGGAGCGAACAGCAAACCGTTCAATTTCAAACTGGCCGTCGAACTGCTGAAAGATAAAAAACTGTGGTTCCTGGCGCTGTACGTCATTGGCGTCTCCTGTACGTATGACGTATTTGACCAGCAGTTTGCTAACTTCTTTACCTCCTTCTTCGCGTCATCTTCTGAAGGGACGCGCGTCTTTGGCTATGTCACCACCATGGGCGAACTGCTGAACGCCAGCATCATGTTCTTCGCACCGCTGATTGTGAACCGGATTGGCGGCAAGAATGCTTTATTGCTGGCCGGTGCTATTATGTCCGTGCGTATCATCGGTTCATCTTTCGCGTCGTCACCGCTGGAAGTGGTGGTGCTGAAAACCTTGCATATGTTTGAGGTGCCGTTCCTGATTGTCGGTTGCTTCAAGTACATCACCTCAGTGTTTGAAGTGCGTTTCTCGGCGACGATTTATCTGGTGACCTTCTGTTTCTTCAAACAGGTGGCGATCATCTTTATGTCCGTTTTCGCGGGTAACATGTATGACCGTATCGGTTTCCATGGCACCTATCTGATCCTCGGATTAGTCGCGCTGACCTTCACGGTGATTTCTGCCTTTACGCTGAGCGGTCGCGGCCCTCTTCAGGCATTCAAAACCCCTGAACCGTTAAAAAACAGCCACGCAAATCCTTAATTTATCTGCAGTCTTTGTTACGGAATTGGCACTTCATCGCATTGTTAGTTAACCTTACAGAACACTTGCTGCCTCGTTAAACGGGGCAGCTTTAGTTTTTGCAGCCCGTGAGGGTGTAATTTTGGGGTACCTTAAATGGATGATTTGAACGTGGTGGGCAGCATCAATAATGCTGGCAACTGGTTGGTGAGAAACCAGGCGTTATTGCTTCATTACGCCGTGAATATTGTGGCAGCAGTCTTCATTCTGATTGTGGGGCTGATTATCGCCCGCATCGTTTCCGGTGCCGTCAGCCGGGTGTTAAAAGTTCGTGGTATTGATGTCACGGTTTCCGATTTTCTTTCCGCCATGGTGCGTTACGCGATTATCGCCTTCACGCTGATTGCGGTTCTGGGAAGGATTGGCGTGCAAACCACGTCCGTGATCGCCGTCATCGGTGCCGCCGGTCTGGCCGTCGGTCTGGCATTACAAGGCTCACTGTCTAACTTTGCGGCGGGCGTTCTGCTGGTGATTTTCCGGCCGTTCCGTGCCGGTGAATATGTTGACCTCGGCGGCGTGGCCGGTACTGTCACTCAGGTACAAATTTTTTCCACTACCCTGCGTACACCGGATAACAAAATTATTGTGGTGCCAAACGGCAAAATCATCGCCGGTAACATCATCAACAATTCACGTGAACCGACCAGCCGTATCGAGCTGACTGTTGGCGTAGGTTATGATTCTGACATTGATCTGGTAAAAAAAATCCTGACCGATATCATCACAGCCGATCAGCGCGTTTTGCAGGATAAAGGTGTCGTGGTTCGTCTGAACGAAATGGCGGCCTCTACCCTGAATTTCATCGTGTATGCCTGGACCAACAACGGTGATGCGCAGAACGTGAAATGGGATCTGCTGGAGTCGTTTAAACGTGCACTGGATAAAAACAATATCAATATTGCTTACCCGCAAATGGATGTTCACCTTTATCAGGTGGCGAATGCGGCGGGCAGCCAGCAGGAAGAACGACGCACTTTCGAATAATAAATATCTCCCATCTTCGGATTTTCACAGGCGCCTGCGGGCGCCTTTTTCATGCCTGAAATATCCCGCTGTCGCTGATAAGCCAGGCTAATGACCGATTAGAAATTTCCATTTCCTCTTATGCCCGCTAAGCCCTTACACTGCGCGCAATCTCTGTTACTGATTCTCTGAAGGAGTTCCCATGCTGGCAATTTTCCTGCAAGGACTGGCGATGAGCGCCGCGATGATTTTACCGATTGGCCCGCAAAATGCATTTGTGATGAATCAGGGCATCCGCCGTCAGTATCATCTGATGATCGCCGGCTTGTGTGCGCTGAGTGACATTGCGCTGATTTGCGGCGGTATTTTTGGCGGCAGCGCGTTGCTGAGCCAATCCCCGACGTTACTGTTGCTGGTGAGCTGGGGCGGTGTGGCATTTTTACTGTGGTATGGCTGGGGTGCATTTCGTACGGCATTCAGCAAAAATCCCGAACTGGCTCAGGCTGAAGTGGCGAAGCAAAGTCGCTGGAAAATTGTCGTCAGCATGCTGGCGGTGACCTGGCTGAATCCGCACGTTTATCTTGATACATTCGTGGTGCTTGGCAGTCTGGGCGGCAGCCTGAGCCATGATGAGCGTTCGTGGTTTGCGCTCGGTGCCGTCAGTGCGTCAGTGATATGGTTCTTCGGGCTGGCTATTCTCGCCGCTATGCTCGCGCCATGGCTTAATACCGGCAAAGTGCAGCGGGTGATAAACTTTATCGTCGGCGTCATTATGTGGGGGATTGCAATACAACTGGCCCGTCAGACCGGGGTATTTTGAGTTTTGTCACTAATCTTAGTTTCTGTTGCAACGGATTATGCTACGGTTTCGCAGATTGTTTGACCTATCTATTGCCAGATCTTTGATGATTAATGGAGGCACTGTGAAACTGAAAGCATTGGCTGTAGCAGCGATGTTGGGATTAGGGACATTACCGTTGACGTTACAGGCGGCAGAATTACCTGCCGGGCCTCACGTCGTCACGTCAGGCACCGCAAGCGTGGATGCCACGCCGGATATCGCGACGCTGGCGATTGAAGTCAGCGTGTCAGCGAATGATTCGGCCAGCGCCAAGAAGCAGGCTGATGAACGCGTGGCGGAATACTTTGCTTTCCTGCAAAAAAACGGCATTGAGAAAAAAGATATTAATGCTGCCAACCTGCGTACTCAGCCGGAATACAACTATCTGAAAGACGGCACGTCGCAGCTGAAAGGCTACCGTGCAGTACGTCAGGTTCAGGTAACATTACGTCAGCTGGACAAACTGAACGAACTGCTGGATGGCGCACTGAAATCAGGTCTGAATGAAGTGCGTGCGGTTGAACTGGGTGTTGCCAATCCGGATAAATTCCGCGATGAAGCACGTCAGAAAGCCATCGAAAATGCCACGCAGCAGGCAAAATCACTGGCCGAAGGTTTCCATACCAAACTGGGGCCGGTTTACAGCATCCGTTACCACGTTGCTAACTACCAGCCGATGCCGGTTGCACGTATGTATAAAACGGCTGAAGCCGCAGGCCAGAGCGATGTGGCGCAAACCTACGAGCAGCAAAGCATTCACTTCGACGATCAGGTCGATGTCGTTTTCGAATTGCAGCCTCAGGCTCCCGCACAGTAAATATGAAAAAACCCGCGCCGGCGGGTTTTTTATTTCTGTTTTCGCCAGGCAAATCAGTCCTGACGCAACACCTGATGGCCGTGTGCCAGCAGGGCATCGGTCACTTTGCGCATCATGCGGCTTTCCGGTGCAAAACGGTGCCAGTAAAGCATACGGCGCTGGAAAAGACCCGGCGTCAGGTCGATCAGCTCACCGCTTTCCAGTTCTTTCTCAATCTGTAAATGCGGGATCATGCAGCAGGTGGTGCCCTGACGGGCCAGTTGTACGAACGCTTCCGATGAGTTAACGATATGGCACGGCACGCTGCCAGGCGATAAATCGAAGTTCTGTTGCAGGAAGGCCTGATGCATATCATCAAGATGGTCAAATGCCACCGCCGGTGCTTTCAGTAAGGCGGAGCGGGTGACGCCGTTCGGAAAATAGCGATCAGCAAAAGGTTTGGAACCCACAAACAAATAATCCAGTGCACCGAGCTGATCCACCAGACAACTCGGCAGTGGCTGTGGCTGTATACTCACCGCACCGACGACTTCGCCGCGACGCAAGCGCTCCTGCGTTCGGGTTTCGTCTTCCACCTGTAAATTAAGACGGATAGGGGAATCGACCAGTACCGATTTCAGCGCAGGCAGTAACCAGGTTGCCAGACTGTCGGCGTTGACTGCCAGTGAAAGCAACAGCGGTGTATCGTTGCTTTCGTGATTGCTGTCGCTGCCCAGCCACTCTTCTTCCAGTAATTCCACCTGATGTAACAAGGCCAGCAATTTCTGCCCCTGTTCAGTCGGACGGGGGGGAACGGTACGGACCAGCAGCGGCTGGCCGAACAAATTTTCCAGTTGCTTAATGCGCTGAGAGACTGCCGATTGTGTGATGCAAAGCTTCTGTGCTGCGCGTTCAAAACCGCGCTCACGGATCACCGCGTCCAGTGCCTGCAGCGTTCTATAGTCCGGGCGTTTCATCGGAGTTCTGTCCCTTGGATTCAATGTTATCGGGACACTATGCCACAGATTGTCAGGTTTTGTGGTGAGGAAAATCGGGGTGTTTGCAACACAATTGCACTTAATAAGTGTGATCTGGTCACGCTCTTGACTGCCCAATCTGCCGGGACATGCTTTATAATCACCCGCACTCTTCGTTTCACCGAACCATTCACGCCACTTTCGTGTTATCAGACAGAGAAGCCATTATGACGCAGGAAGAATTGAAAAAAGCAGTCGGTTGGGCCGCGCTGGATTACGTGACGCCGGGCACCATTGTCGGTGTCGGCACCGGATCCACTGCCGCGCATTTCATCGATGCACTGGGTTCCATCAAAGGCCAGATAGAAGGCGCCGTTTCCAGCTCCGACGCCTCAACTGCAAAACTGAAAAGCTTAGGCATCCATGTTTTCGACAGCAACGAAGTGGATTCGCTGGATGTGTATGTTGACGGTGCAGATGAAATCAATGGCGCAATGCAAATGATCAAAGGCGGCGGCGCGGCGCTGACCCGTGAAAAAATCATTGCCGCGATTGCCAAAAAATTCATCTGCATTGTGGATGCCTCTAAGCAGGTGGATGTGTTGGGTAAATTCCCGTTGCCTGTTGAAGTGATCCCGATGGCTCGTTCTTACGTGGCGCGTGAACTGGTGAAACTCGGCGGCCTGCCGGAATACCGTCAGAATGTACTGACAGACAACGGCAACGTGATCCTGGATGTGCACAACCTGAATATTCTTGATGCTGTCGCGATGGAAAATAAGATCAACAGTATTGCCGGTGTGGTGACTGTCGGTCTGTTCGCCAACCGGGGGGCTGATGTGGCGCTGGTCGGGACTTCCGAAGGTGTCAAAACCATCAAACTGAAGTAATCAGCCTATAAGCAGAAGATCTGGCTGCTTTTGTCCCGGGCAGCCAGTCTCCGCCTCGTCATCCCGCTGTCATAACGCAATGTTATGAAGATGATAATTTTCCGACTGAATCATCTTTTATTTAAAAGCTTTAATTTGGTGACTTATGTCACATTCCTGTGTTTCTCCTCCTGAACGTCTGGCTCAGCAAAATCTAACCAGCATGAAATGCTAAAAACCAACAGGTGCGCTGAGCCTTCTGCTGGGGGGCAGGCAATCGTTTGTATTGATGATGGCGGATTTTTTGTTATGTTGACTGTGAGCAGTCACCATGCAGTTTGAATTCAGTCAGAAAATTATAGGGTCGGGAAATGGCAAAAGTATCACTTGAGAAAGACAAGATTAAGTTTTTGTTAGTGGAAGGCGTCCACCAAAGTGCGGTTGATACACTCCGTGCCGCGGGTTACACCAATATTGAATTTCACAAAGGTGCTTTAGACACGCAATCGCTGAAAGAATCGATCCGTGACGCGCACTTTGTTGGACTCCGATCGCGTACTCAGCTGACTGAAGAAGTGTTCCAGGCAGCAGAAAAACTGGTGGCTGTTGGATGTTTCTGCATCGGCACCAATCAGGTGGATCTTAAAGCTGCGACCCGTCGTGGTATTCCGGTCTTTAACGCACCGTTCTCCAATACCCGTTCGGTTGCGGAAATGGTGCTGGGCGAAATGTTGCTGATGATGCGCGGTATTCCTGAAGCGAATGCGAAAGCGCACCGTGGTGTGTGGAACAAACTGGCAGTCGGTTCATTCGAAGCGCGTGGCAAGCGTCTGGGGATCATTGGTTACGGCCACATTGGTACGCAGCTGGGGATCCTGGCGGAAAGCCTGGGGATGCGCGTCTTCTATTACGACATCGAAAGCAAACTGCCATTGGGTAATGCGCAGCCGATTGCGACGCTGGAAGAATTGCTTAACACCAGCGACGTGGTCACCTTGCATGTGCCGGAAACTGCCGGTACGAAAGACATGATTTCGGAGGCGCAGCTGGCCCGGATGAAACCGGGCGCGCTGCTAATCAATGCCTCACGCGGCACCGTTATCGACATTCCGGCGCTGTGTGATGCACTGCGCAGCAAACATCTTTCCGGCGCGGCGATTGACGTCTTCCCGGAAGAACCGGCGACCAACAGTGATCCGTTCAATTCTCCGTTGTGTGAATTCGACAACGTCCTGCTGACGCCGCACATCGGTGGCTCGACAATGGAAGCGCAGGAAGGTATCGGCCTTGAGGTGGCAGGTAAACTGGCGAAATACTCTGACAACGGTTCAACCCTGTCAGCAGTTAACTTCCCGGAAGCCTCTCTGCCTGCGCATACCGAGAAAGCCAGCCGTCTGTTGCATATCCATGAAAACCGTCCGGGGGTGCTGACCAGCATCAACCAGATTTTCGCGGAGCAAGGGATTAATATCGCCGCACAGTATCTGCAAACTAGCCCTGAAATCGGTTATGTCGTTATCGATGCTGAAACAGATACCACGACGCTGAATACCGCACTGCAACTGATGAAGGCAATTCCGGGAACCATTCGTGCCCGTTTGCTTTACTGAGCATATCAGCCATAAATGACAAAGCCGCCGGAAGGCGGTTTTTTTGTTTCTGGCATCAGGGTAATAAACAATATCCGCAGGTGAACGCGGGAATCAAAACGTCAGAAGTAAAAAGACAGGGTGATCAGACCACAGAGGATCACTGATGAAAAAGTGATTTCGAACAGGTAGCGGCGCAGGATCATCTGTCAGTACCTCGGGCGGATAAACGGAGAAAAAAACACCCGGCGAACCGGGTGTTAAATTAACAGTCTTGATAAGCGCGAGCAGCGATGCTCACGAAGACTTCTTCGTTACTTCTTATGCTGCTGGGGTAGCTTTTGCAGCCGGAGCAGCTTTCTTAGCATGTTTTACGTGTTTTTTAGCAGCCTGGGCTTTCTGTGCAACCGGAGCCGCTTTCTTAGCATGTTTTACGTGTTTTTTAGCAGCCTGGGCTTTCTGGGCAACCGGAGCGGCTTTCTTAGCGTGTTTCACGTGTTTTTTAGCAGCCTGGGCTTTCTGTGCAACCGGAGCCGCTTTCTTAGCGTGTTTCACGTGTTTTTTAGCAGCCTGAGCTTTCTGAGCGACCGGTGCTTTCTTCGCTGCTTTTTTGTGTTTCTTGGCAGCCTGCGCTTTCTGAACAGGTTTCTTGTGTGCTTTATGCTTAGTCGCATGAGCCGGAGCCGCTGTAGTTGCTGTGGCAGCAGGTGCCGGTGTTGCTGTAGTTTCAGCAGCGAAAGCGACAGAAGACAGGCCCATTGCAGCGGCTACAACCAGAGCTAATACTTTTTTCATGTTTAATTCCTCAGGAGTCTTGGTTTATGTGTCTACCCCACTGCGGGGCCGATGTGAGAATAATAGGCGTGACGAACCCTGTTGTCCGTGAGTGATTGGTTTCGGCGTGTAACGGTATGTATAAGCGGTAAATATGATTTATTTCAAAGGGTTGGTTATTTCTGACAAAAGAGGAGATGCCGGAGGCTGCAATTAGTTACAACATACTAATAAGTGATATGCTCTGTTTCCGGCTGACACCTTACCTGCAGTGAATTTATATTGCCTGGCATCACCAGACCCACACTTTTCCGGGCGTGATGACTTCAGGTAATGGTACATCCCAGTGTTCAGCCGGTAAGGCATCGACATGCTGACAATCGTGCGCCAAACCTATCGGATACGGACCGCCCGCTTCCCGGCGCTCAAGTGTGCGGTCATAAAAGCCTCCCCCCATACCTAAGCGTTGCCCGGCACTGTCGAAGGCGACCAGCGGCGTCAGGATGATATCCAGTTGCGGCAGCGGAATAACCTGAGTGACATCCAGTTGTGGCTCCAGAATTTTGAGACGATTACGCACCAGCGGCGTGTCGGGCGTATAACGCAAAAAAAGCAGGTTTCCGGGCGAGAAAGGGTGCAGCACCGGCAGGCAGAGTTGTTTGCCTTCGTTCCACAAGCGGCCGATCAACGGTGCGGTATCCAGCTCACCATCAAATGACAGAAACAAAGAAACTGTAGAGGCGGACATAATCTTCGGGTGGGTTGCGACGCGTTCTGCAGCCTTAAGGGCAAAATCAGTTTGCTGTTCAGCAGTCAGAGCCTGTCTGCGTTGGCGTATTTCACTGCGGAGAATTTGTCGGGCTGATGCGAACAGAGGAGTATAAGACATAGATACAAACACCAGAAAGGGATGTACCGCAAAGAAAGGGGGATCTCCGAGATGCCGTCGCAGGCTGTAACCCTTGAACCCATGGTTCAAGGTGAACGTGCTGTCGCAATCTTTAGGCTTCTCGGACGGGCCGAGCATGCGCACCGATTACGGATCATCACATTCTGTTGGTACTAATTATCGGCTCAGGGGACGGGCCCGCTGGCGAACATCTCAGAGAAATTTTTTACCGTTTCTGACAACCTGTGACCAGTCAGTCAGCAACGTGTGTTATTCGAAAGGCGCCCCTTCACGTTCAGAGATCCGGCCTTGTTCGAGCAATGCCTGCTCGATGGTTTGTTGCAACATCCGGATACGTTGTTCCATATTGGATGCGTAATCGCGAGTTTTCAACCTTTCCTGAGCAAGTTCGTGACATACGTTCAATGCCGCGATGAATACCAGTTGCTCGGTATTGGTGACTCTAGTGCGAACTTTCAGATCTTGCAACCGCTGATTAAGATCTTCAGCTGCCAGATTCAGTGCTTCCTGTTGTTCTGGCGGACAATTCACCCGTAAAGAGCGACCAAAAATTTGAATATCTACCGGTTGTGCAGACATGCCACCTTCCTGCTGATTTATTCGTCCGCCCCAACGTGACCACTACGACCTGGCGCAGGATGTTGGAAGCGGGCGCCACTATAACTATCTCAATACCAGGTTACAACCCCATGACCGACTGATTGCTGCCCGATTGCTCAGGGCGTGCCATTCATGCCTAAGACCACCCAATCACGGGCTGCTAATCTGGTACTACGACAGACCTTGGTGGTAGCATAACACGAACTTAACCTGCCAACGATGGCGAATGCGCATGTCTATTGAGAATACTTACCCTACTTACGATTCGTTGGATCAAAACCTGAAACAACAATCGGTTGCTTTGACCGCAGCAGAAATGCACGGTTTGATCAGTGGTTTGCTGTGCGGTGGCAATCGCGATGGCAGCTGGCTGACGATGGTGCATGACCTGACTAACGAAGGCATAGCCTTCCCGCACACGCTGGCCGATTTGCTGCAACAACTGCGCAAAGTGACGTCAGACACCCTCGAGGATGACAGCTTCGAATTCAAAATGTTGATGCCAGACGATGAAAAACACGTCTTTGAGCGTGCCGATGCGCTGGCCGGATGGGTGAACCATTTCCTGCTCGGGCTGGGCATGATGCAGCCAAAACTGGCCAAAGTGAAAGGCGAAGTGGGTGAGGCGATCGACGATTTACGCAGCATCGCACAACTGGGTTACGACGAAGATGAAGATCAGGAACAGCTGGCACAATCTTTAGAGGAAGTGGTGGAGTATGTCCGTGTCGCCGCCATCCTGTGCTTTGGTGAATTTGGTCACAGTCGCCCGACGGCTGCGGAAAATCACCGTACGTTGCATTAATCGTACGTTGCATTAAATAAAGCGATTGCACTCATTAAAACGATTTCAGGAGAAGGTGTGATGACTCAGCAAGAGTACGAGAATCGTCGTCAGGCGCTGTTAGCGAAGATGGCACCGGGCAGCGCTGCGGTAATTTTTTCTGCGCCGGAAGCCCCACGCAGTGCCGACAGTGAATATCCGTATCGTCAGAGCAGTGATTTCTGGTACTTCACCGGTTTCAATGAGCCGGAAGCGGTATTGATCCTGGTGAAAAGTGATGAAAATCATAATCACAGCGTCCTGTTTAACCGTGTCCGTGATCTCACCGCTGAAATCTGGTTTGGTCGTCGTTTAGGTCAGGAAGCTGCGCCCGCCAAACTTGGCGTGACCAAAGCACTGCCTTTTGATGATATCAACGACCAGCTTCATCTGCTGTTTAATGGCCTCGATGTGGTGTATCACGCGCAAGGCGATTACGCGTATGCGGATGAAATCGTTAACCGTGCCATGGAAAAATTGCGCAAAGGCTTCCGCCAGAATCTCTCCGCGCCTGCCACTGTGACAGACTGGCGTCCCTGGGTGCATGATATGCGCCTGTTCAAATCGGCTGAAGAAATTGCCATCATGCGCCGCGCCGGACATATCACTGCGCTGGCGCATACCCGTGCGATGGAAAAATGCCGCCCGGGCATGTTCGAATATCAGCTTGAAGGTGAAATTCACCACGAATTTAACCGTCATGGCGCGCGTTACCCTTCCTACAACACCATTGTGGGCGGAGGCGAAAACGGCTGCATCCTGCATTACACCGAAAACGAATGTGAATTGCGTGACGGCGATTTAGTGTTGATCGACGCCGGTTGTGAATATCAGGGCTATGCCGGTGATATCACCCGTACTTTCCCGGTGAACGGTAAATTCAGTAAAGCGCAGCGTGAAATCTATGACATCGTGCTGGCCTCAGAATATAAAGCGCTGGCAGTCTTCGGCCCGGGCAGCAGCATTCAGGCTGCGACCGAAGCGGCAGTACGCGTGATGATTGAAGGTCTGGTAAAACTCGGTGTCATGAAAGGCGATGTTGAAACCCTTTACGCTGAACAGGCTCACCGCCAGTTCTTCATGCACGGTTTATCTCACTGGCTGGGACTGGACGTTCATGACGTCGGCCATTACGGTTCAGTTGATCGCAGCCGGACGCTGGAACCGGGCATGGTGCTGACCGTTGAACCGGGCCTGTATATTGCGCCGGACGCTGACGTACCGGAAGCGTACCGCGGTATCGGTATCCGCATCGAGGACGACATTCTGATCACCGCTACCGGTATTGAAATTCTGACCGGCGATGTGGTGAAAGAAGCCGATGATATTGAAGCGTTAATGGCGGCGGCACAGAAATAATATGAGTATTGTAATTGTTGGCGGCGGAATGACCGGTGCCACGCTGGCGCTGGCGATTTCTGCACTGACGCAGGGACGTTTGCCGGTGCATCTGGTGGAAGCCACTGCGCCGGAGCATCACGGGCATCCGGGTTTTGATGCCCGTTCGATCGCACTGGCGCAGGGAACCTGCCAGCAATTATCCCGGGTGGGGATCTGGCCTGCGCTGGCGGCGATCGCCACACCAATCCGCGATATCCACGTCAGCGATCGTGGTCACGCGGCTTTTGTCAATCTTAATGCCGCGCATTATGGCGTTGAAGCGCTGGGACAGGTGGTTGAGCTGCACGAAGTGGGCAAGCGTCTTTTTGCCATGCTGAAAAATGCTCCCGGTGTGACGTTGCATTGTCCGGCGAAAGTGACGGATGTCACGCGTTTGCAAGATTCCGCCAGCGTGACGCTCGACGATGGTCAAGTTCTGACTGCACAGCTTTTGGTGGCCGCTGACGGTTCCCATTCTTCGCTGGCAAAAGCCTGCAATATTGGCTGGCAACGTGAAGATTACGGACAGATTGCCGTCATCACCAACGTTGCGACCGGCGAGCCGCACAACGGCCGCGCGTTTGAGCGTTTCACTCAGCACGGACCGCTGGCCCTGCTTCCGATGTCCGACGGCCGCAGTTCCCTGGTCTGGTGTCATCCGCGAGAAGCGAAAGAAGAAATCGATAACTGGAGCGAAGCGCAGTTTCTCAGTGCGTTGCAAAAAGCGTTCGGCTGGCGTCTGGGCACCTTAAACCAGGCCGGTAAACGTTTCAGTTATCCGCTGCAATTACAAAAAGCTAACAGCCATATCAGTCACCGTCTGGCGCTGGTGGGCAACGCGGCGCAAACGCTGCATCCGATTGCGGGACAGGGTTTTAACCTCGGTCTGCGTGATGTCATCACGCTGGCGGAAACGCTGGCCCATGCTGCCGTACAAGGCACCGACGTCGGCAGTTACCCTGTGCTGAGTGAATATCAGCGGCGCCGTCAGCCTGATCAGCAGGCGACCATCGGCGTCACGGATGGCCTGATCCATCTCTTTGCCAACCGCTGGCTGCCATTAATGGTCGGACGTAATCTTGGTTTACTGGCGATGGAAGGCATTACGCCGCTACGTGATGCGTTTACCCGCCGGACGCTGGGCTGGGTTGACCGTTAATCCTTACAGGAAAAATTATGCAATCTTTTGATGTGGTTATCGCCGGTGGCGGAATGGTGGGTCTGGCGCTGGCGTGCGGATTACAGGGCAGCGGTTTGCGCATTGCTGTACTGGAAAACCAGCAGCCGGATCTCGATACACCGTTGCCGGAACAGCCGGGTTTACGGGTTTCGGCGATCAATGCTGCCAGTGAACGCCTGCTGAAATATATGGGTGTCTGGGACAGCATCATCGCTCAGCGTGCCAATGCTTATCAGGGGATGGAAGTCTGGGATCGCGACAGCTTCGGTAAAATTGCATTCCGTGGCGAAGAATACGGTTTCAGCCATCTGGGGCACATCATCGAAAATCAGGTGATCCACCGTGCTTTGTGGCAGCATGCGGAAAAATCTTCTGACATTACACTGCTCACATCAGCCACATTGAAAAATGTGGCATGGGGTGAAAATGAAGCCTTCATTACCCTCAATGATGATCGTCAGCTCAGTGCGCGCTTAGTCGTGGGAGCGGATGGTGCACAGTCATGGCTGCGTCAGCACGCCGATATTCCACTGACCTTTTGGGATTACCGCCATCATGCACTGGTGGCGACCATCCGCACGGAAGAACCGCACCAGTCTGTGGCACGGCAGGTATTCCACGGTGAAGGCATTCTGGCATTTCTGCCGCTGGCGGATACACATTTGTCTTCTATTGTCTGGTCAGTATCTCCGGATGAAGCGCAGCGCCTGAGGGCGCTGGAGCCAGAAGCATTCAACAAAATTCTCGCCAGCACCTTTGACCTGCGCCTTGGTGTTTGTGCAGTAGAAAGCGATCGTCTGACCTTCCCGCTGACCGGACGTTATGCCCGCAGCTTCGCCGGACAACGTCTGGCGCTGGTCGGGGATGCGGCACACACCGTGCATCCGCTGGCCGGGCAGGGTGTCAACTTAGGCTTTATGGATGCTGCTGAACTGGTCTGCGAAATCAAACGTCTGCAAAAAGAAGGCAAGGATTTTGGCCAGCATATGTATCTGCGCCGTTATGAGCGCCGCCGCAAACACAGCGCAGCGCTGATGCTTGCCGGAATGCAGGGCTTTCGCGAACTGTTTGCCGGTGACAATCCGGCCAAAAAACTGCTGCGCGATATCGGCCTGACGCTGGCGGATTCCCTGCCGGGTGTCAAACCGAAGCTGGTCCGACAGGCAATGGGGCTCAATGATTTACCTGAATGGTTACAGGAGCCATCGCTTCGATTGAAATAATCTAATTTCAGCTAAAATTTTCCATTACATTTTCTAATCCGGGGCCGGATTTCTCATTCTGCAAATGGTGAGAAATCCGGCCTTGTCGTTATATAACATCGACACTTTTGCTGTTTATTTGTAGATTTTGCGCCACAAACCCCAGTTTACCAGTCAAAAACTCTGCAAAATGCCCCTGTGAAATCACTGACATTCCCACCGCTCTGCATATTTTAACTTATGGTTAGCAGGGAGATTCAGTGGTAAGTTCAGGCAAAGGGTATCGTTTGCGCGGTGTGCTGTTTATGCACTTAATGAAATGAGGAATAAGATGGTTAAGCAGACTCAGCTTTATGAACAACATGTTGCGTGCGGCGCGCGTATGGTCGATTTCCACGGCTGGATGATGCCTTTACATTACGGCTCCCAGCTGGATGAACACCACATTGTGCGCCAGGATGCCGGTATGTTTGACGTCTCGCACATGACCATTGTCGATCTCCACGGTGCCCGTACCCGTGAATTCCTCCGTTATCTTCTGGCGAACGATGTCGCCAAACTGACTGCCCCGGGTAAAGCGCTGTACACCGGCATGCTCAATGCCTCCGGCGGCGTCATTGACGATCTGATCGTTTACTTCCTTAATGAAAACTATTTCCGTCTGGTGGTTAACTCAGCGACCCGTGAGAAAGATCTGGCATGGATTTCGCAGCATGCAGAGCCGTACGGTATCGAACTGACGGTGCGTGATGATCTGGCACTGGTTGCCGTGCAGGGACCTCATGCGAAAGAAAAAGCAGAAACCCTGTTTACCGCTGAACAAAAACAAGCGGTAGCGGGCATGAAGCCATTCTTCGGCGTTCAGGCGGGCGACCTGTTTATCGCGACCACCGGTTACACCGGCGAAGCGGGTTATGAAATCGCGCTGCCGCAAGAGCAGGTTGCTGATTTCTGGCAAAAACTGCTGGCCGCAGGCGTGAAGCCAGCCGGTCTGGGCGCGCGTGACACCTTGCGTCTGGAAGCGGGCATGAATCTCTACGGTCAGGAAATGGATGAAGGCGTATCACCGCTGGCCGCCAACATGGGCTGGACCATCGCCTGGGTACCGGAAGACCGTGATTTTATCGGCCGTGACGCACTGGAAAGACAGCGCGAGCAGGGCACTGAACAGTTGGTTGGTCTGGTGATGACGGAGAAAGGTGTATTGCGTAACGAACTGCCGGTGCGATTCACCGACAGCGCGGGCAACACGCTGGAAGGCGTGATCACCAGCGGCTCATTCTCTCCGACGCTGGGCTACAGTATTGCGCTGGCACGCGTTCCGGCGGGCATTGGCGGGCACGCGATTGTGCAAATCCGTAACCGCGAAATGCCGGTGAAAGTCACGAAGCCAGGTTTTGTCCGTAACGGCAAACCGCTGGCGCAGTAAAAATCCGACATAAAATTATCCAGTTAACGCTGAATTAAGCACTTTTTTGGAGAAAGTATAATGAGCAATGTTCCAGCAGATTTGAAATACGCGTCTTCCCACGAGTGGATTCGTTCAGAAGGTAACGGAATTTACACCGTAGGTATCACCGAACACGCACAGGAATTACTGGGCGACATGGTATTTGTTGATCTGCCGGAAGTGGGCCGTGAAGTTGCCGCCGGTGAAGACTGCGCCGTGGCGGAATCCGTCAAAGCGGCTTCCGACATTTACTCTCCGATCAGCGGCGAAATCATTGCGGTAAACGCTGAACTGGAAGGTTCTCCGGAGCTGGTCAACAGCGAGCCATATGACACCGGTTTCCTGTTCCAGATTAAAGCATCAGATGAAAGCGAACTGGCTAACCTGCTTGATGCACAAGCCTATTCAGCATCCATTGAAGACTGATTAAACACTGTTTTACCCGCCCCGTAACCCGCTTGCGGGGCAGATCCAGACCCGTAGCTTTTGTCAGTATCCCAAGACACCTCCAGCAGATTTCAGGAATGCGTAGCAAATGACTCAGACACTCAGCCAACTTGAACACAGCGAAGCTTTTATCGGCCGCCATATCGGTCCGTCTTCTCAGCAGCAGCAACAGATGCTGGAAACGGTCGGTGCGGATTCCTTAAATGCGCTGATCCAGCAGATCGTTCCGGTCGATATCCAGTTACCCGGCCCGCCGGCTGTCGGCGATGCCGTGACTGAACATCAGGCGCTGGCTGAGCTGAAAGCCATTGCCAGCCAGAACCAACGTTATAAATCCTACATTGGTATGGGTTACAGCGCGGTGCTGACGCCGCCGGTTATCCTGCGCAACATGCTGGAGAACCCGGGCTGGTATACCGCTTATACGCCGTATCAGCCGGAAGTGTCCCAGGGGCGTCTTGAGGCGTTGCTGAATTTCCAGCAACTGACGTTAGATCTGACCGGTCTGGATCTGGCTTCTGCTTCCTTGCTCGATGAAGCGACTGCCGCCGCCGAAGCGATGGCGCTGGCAAAACGCGCCAGCAAACTGAAAGACGCTAACCGCTTCTTCGTGGCTGACGATGTACATCCGCAAACGCTGGATGTCGTACGTACCCGTGCGGAAACATTCGGTTTTGACATTATTGTCGATAAAGCCGAAAAAGTGCTTGAGCTGGAAGGTGTATTTGGCGTGCTGTTACAGCAGGTGGGCACCACCGGCGAAGTGCATGATTACACCGCGCTGCTGGGCGAACTGAAATCCCGCAAAATTATCACCAGCGTAGCGGCTGATATTATGGCGCTGGTGCTGCTGGCTGCACCGGGCAGGCAGGGCGCGGACGTGGTCTTCGGTTCGGCGCAACGCTTTGGTGTGCCGATGGGTTACGGCGGCCCGCACGCGGCCTTCTTCGCCTGTGTAGATGAATTCAAACGCTCCATGCCGGGCCGTATCATCGGGGTTTCCCGTGATGCTGCGGGCAAAACCGCACTGCGTATGGCGATGCAGACCCGCGAGCAACATATCCGCCGCGAAAAAGCTAACTCTAACATTTGTACCTCGCAGGTTTTACTGGCGAACATTGCCAGCCTGTATGCGGTATTCCACGGTCCTGAAGGCCTGAAACGCATTGCGTCACGCATTCACCGTCTGACCGATATTTTGGCCGCAGGCCTGAAACAGGGCGGCCTGACGCTGCGTCATAACACCTGGTTCGATACGCTGACCGTTGAAGTCAAAGATAAAGCAGCGGTGCTGGAACGCGCGCTGAGCTTCGGCCTGAACCTGCGTACTGATATCCACGGCGCGGTGGGTATCACGCTCGACGAAGCGACCTCCCGCGAAGATGTTCAGATTCTGTTTGCTGCCCTGCTGGGGGACGACAACGGTCTGGATATCGACAAGCTGGATAAAGCGGCATCGACTGACAGCAACGCCATTCCTGCCGCCATGCTGCGTGCGGATCCGATCCTGACGCATCCGGTATTCAACCAGTACCACAGCGAAACCGAGATGATGCGTTATATGCACCGTCTGGAGAAAAAGGATCTGGCGCTGAATCAGGCGATGATCCCGCTGGGTTCCTGCACCATGAAACTCAATGCGGCGGCAGAAATGATCCCTATCACCTGGCCGGAATTCGCTGAACTGCATCCGTTCTGCCCGACTGAACAGGCTGCCGGTTATCAGCAAATGATTGGTCAGCTGTCACAGTGGCTGGTTCAGCTCACCGGCTATGATGCGGTATGTATGCAACCCAACTCCGGTGCGCAGGGTGAATACGCGGGTCTGCTGGCGATTCGCCGCTACCACGAAAGCCGCAATGAAAGCAGTCGTCACATCTGTCTGATCCCAAGTTCAGCGCACGGCACTAATCCGGCATCTGCACAGATGGCGAGCATGAGCGTAGTGGTGGTTGCCTGCGATAAACAGGGCAACATCGATCTCAGCGATCTGCGTGAGAAAGCGGCGAAAGCCGGCGATGAGCTGTCTTGCATCATGGTGACTTACCCGTCAACGCACGGCGTTTACGAAGAAACCATCCGCGAAGTTTGCCAGATTGTTCACCAGTACGGCGGTCAGGTTTACCTTGACGGTGCGAACATGAACGCACAGGTTGGCATCACTACGCCGGGTTATATTGGCGCGGATGTCTCGCACCTCAACCTGCATAAAACCTTCTGTATTCCGCACGGCGGCGGCGGTCCTGGCATGGGCCCGATTGGTGTGAAAGCGCATCTGGCGCCATTCGTTCCGGGTCACAGCGTAGTGCAGATTGACGGTGTGCTGACGCAAAACGGTGCGGTGTCTGCGGCTCCGTTCGGCAGTGCTTCCATCCTGCCTATCAGCTGGATGTACATCCGCATGATGGGCGCGGAAGGCCTGAAACAAGCCAGTCAGGTCGCTATCCTGAACGCCAACTACATCGCGACCCGTCTGAAAGAGGCGTATCCGGTGCTGTATACCGGCCGTGACGGTCGTGTGGCACACGAATGCATTCTGGATATCCGTCCGCTGAAAGAAACCACCGGTATCAGTGAAATGGATATCGCCAAACGTCTGATCGACTACGGATTCCATGCCCCGACCATGTCCTTCCCGGTTGCCGGTACGCTGATGGTTGAACCAACAGAATCAGAAAGCAAAGTGGAACTGGATCGCTTTATTGATGCACTGCTGGCAATTCGCAGTGAAATCGACCGTGTGGCGAAAGGTGAATGGCCGCTGGAAGACAACCCGCTGGTGAATGCACCGCACGTGCAGAATGAGCTGGTCAGTGACTGGAACCACCCGTACAGCCGTGAAGTTGCGGTATTCCCGGCCGGTTATGATAACAAGTACTGGCCAACCGTGAAGCGTCTGGATGATGTCTACGGCGACAGAAACCTGTTCTGTTCGTGTGTCCCGATGTCAGATTACGAGTAAGACTCCGTTCCGCTCCTCGCTGAGAAGGGGGAGGCGTTAAAAACTCGATCGGCTCCTCCCCTGCGAAGGGGAGGAGCTAAGCTAAATTCCCCTTTCTTTCAGTTTCTCCTACACTTTCTTCATTTCCCCAATGGAGTCACTCATGAAAATCGCTCTCGTCACCGGTGCCAGCCGTGGCATTGGCCGGGCAACGGCTCTTCTGCTGGCACAGCAGGGTTACGCCGTCGGTGTGAATTACGTCAATAACGACACCGCAGCGCACTCCGTCATCGATGAAATCCAGCAGGCCGGTGGCAAAGCTATTGCACTCAAAGCTGATATCGCCGATGAAGCGCAGGTTGTGGCGATGTTCAAACAGCTGAGTGCCGAACTCGGCCCAATCACCGCGCTGGTGAACAACGCCGGGATTTTATTCCGGCAGACCACCCTTGAAAATCTCTCCGCTGAACGCATCAACAAAGTGCTGTCTACTAACGTGACCGGCTATTTCCTGTGCTGCCGCGAGGCGGTGAAAACCATGTCGCACCGTCATGGCGGAAAGGGCGGGGCGATTGTGAATGTGTCCTCGGCGGCTTCCCGGCTGGGCGCGCCGGGCGAATATGTGGATTACGCGGCATCGAAAGGCGCAGTGGATACACTGACCACCGGTCTGGCGCTGGAAGTGGCGGCGTACGGTATTCGTGTTAAC
This sequence comes from Rahnella perminowiae, assembly GCF_019049755.1. Lineage (GTDB taxonomy): Bacteria > Pseudomonadota > Gammaproteobacteria > Enterobacterales > Enterobacteriaceae > Rahnella > Rahnella perminowiae. Next base: position 11,197 of record NZ_JAFMOS010000637.1, on the reverse strand, counting down.
TGTGTGCGTCCTGGTCTGATCTACACCGAAATGCACGCCAGCGGCGGTGAGCCGGGGCGCGTCGATCGCGTGAAAGCCAATCTGCCGATGCAGCGCGGTGGCCAGCCGGAAGAAGTCGCACAGGCGATTTCCTGGCTGCTGTCGGATTCTGCTTCCTACGTCACCGGCAGCTTTCTCGAGCTGGCGGGCGGAAGGTAAAACACATTTCTGCTCCCTCCTAAGCGCCTGCGGGCGCTTTTTTATGTCCAACCGGTCAATTCCACACAAACGGTCATTAACGGGCATTCAAAGGCCCGAGGAATTGTGACCGTTTGCAGATCTGTTGCTGTTCTGTTGCAACGCAAATAACGATTTAATGCCGTTCCCGCCACAGATCCAAACTTTAACATTTCATTTCTTCTCATCTTTTCGTGACAAATATCACAGGTCGACGGTGGCAGAAAATGCGCACGGTCGCCTTTGAGGCACTGCGCATTCTGCAAACATCCGGCTGCGTATCCTATTTGACATCGGGAAAGAGGAATCAACACATGCTGCCAGTAGAGCGACATCGATATATCACCGAAATTCTCAGCCAGCGCGGACGCATTCTGGTGCAGGAAGTGGCCCAGTTATGCCGTATCTCTCTGGAGACCGCGCGGCGTGATCTGGCGTTGCTGGAAAAGCACGGCGTGTTATTACGCAGCCATGGCGGCGCGGTGTACAGAGAACATTCGACGGCGGAAAAAACCTACGTGCCGTCGCAGATTGAACAGGGTGAGTCCTTTCGTGATCGCAGTAATCAGTCACCTGACAGTAAAACGCGTATCGCCAAACGGGCATTGCAACTGATTAATCCCGGCGATTGCTTGCTGCTCGACAGCAGTTCCAGCAGTTGGTTTTTGGCGCGCCAGATGCCTGATATCCAACTGGTGGTACTGACCAACTCGGTGCACATCATTCAGACGCTGGCGGTGAAAGCTAACGTACGCGTGATCGGGCTGGGGGGGGAATACTCGGCGAAATATGAAGATTTCGTCGGTGTGCTGGCCGAACAAATGCTGAAAGAGTTCGTCATCAACAAACTGTTTTTCTCCTGTCACGGGATCAGCCACGAAGGCGGCATCCGTGAAAGCAATGAACATCATGCGCGGCTGAAACAGCAAATGCTGCTTTCCTCCGAGCATAAAATTTTGCTGGCTGACTCCAGCAAATTCGGCCGCCGCTCCTTTGCGCGGATCTGCCACTACCGGGAAATCGACACACTGATAACAGACCATCTGGAGGATGAAGAATTCCGCCAGGAACTGGCCTGGAGCAACGTTAACGTGATTGAAGTTTCTCCGTCACCCCTACAGAAAAAAACTAAAAACAGCCGCAACGATCCGTTAGCTGCGGCAAATAACTGACCTCCCAGGAGAGTAAACATGATCAAGAAATCCGTTCTTGCCTGCCTGTTCGCCACAGCCATGTTGTCCCTGTCTGCGCATGCCGCCGACAAAATTCGTATGGGCGTGGTGGTGAAAGTCGGCGGTAACGCCTGGTTCAACGCAATGGAAGCCGGGATCAAAAGCGAAGCGGCCAAACGTGGTATCGACGCGTGGCAGGTCGGGCCGACCAGTGCGGATCCGGCATTGCAGGTGCGTGCGATTGAAGATCTGATCGCCCAGAAAGTGGATGTGATCGGTGTGGTACCCAACGACGCCCGCGTGCTGGAGCCGGTACTGAAACGTGCGCGCGACGCCGGGATCAAAGTCATCGTGCATGAATCACCGGATCAAAAATATGCCGACTGGGATTTCGAAATGGTCGATGCCACACAGCACGGTATTAATCACATGATTGCCCTGGCGCAGTGCATGAAAGAAAAAGGCGATTACGCGGTGTATGTCGGCAGTCTGACCGTGCCGCTCCATCAGAAATGGGCCGATGCCGCCATTAATTACCAGAAAGCACACTATCCGGATATGCATCTGGTGGGTGACAAATTTGGTGTCGGTGAGTCTCTTGATGACAGCATCCGTACCACCAACGACCTGATGTCTAAAGACGCCAACCTGAAAGGTATTCTGGCGATTGGTTCACAGGGACCGATTGGCGCAGGCCGCGCGGTACTTAATCGTGGCAAAACTGACGACGTCTGTGTGTTCGGGCCGTTCAGCCCGGGGCAGGGTGCCAGCCTGGTGAAAGCCGGAGCCATCAAAGGCGGCTTTATCTGGAACCCGATGATCGCGGGTGAAGTCTTTGTGCGCATCGCCGAGAAGCTGGAAAAAGGCGAAAAAATCACTGACGGCATGACCATTGAAGGCATGGGCAAAGTGAAAGTGGACGAGGCAACGCACACCATTCTGGGCAATGAAACCGAAAGCCTGGATAAAGCGAACCTGCCGAAACTGGTCAAAATGGGGCTGTAATCATGGCAATCTCCGAGATCATTCAAACAGACAACACGCCGCTGATTGATGTGCAAAATCTGTCGGTAACGTTTGGCGGACAGCGTGCGCTTAATGACATTTCCCTGCGGCTGATGCAGGGCGAAGTTCACTGCCTGGCGGGCACCAATGGCTGCGGGAAAAGTACGTTGATCAAAGTGATCTCGGGGGTTTACCAGCCGGATAACGGTTGCCTGATCACGCTCAGTTCGCCGTCTGAGGGTAGCCAGAGTTTCAGCAAGCTGTCTCCGGATCAGGCGCGGCAGTTTGGCGTACAGGTGATTTATCAGGATCTGTCGCTGTTTCCGAATCTCAGCGTGTTCGAAAATATTGCTTTCGACCACAACTTACAGGGGCTGATGGGCTGGTACCGCCCGTCACGCCTGCGGGAAACGGCCCGGCGTATTCTGACCGAGTTGAATTATTCGCTCGATCTCGACAGTAAAGTCTCGTCGCTGCCAATTGCCCAGCGTCAGCAGGTGGCGATTTGCCGTGCGCTGGTGGCGGATGCGCGTTTAGTGATTATGGATGAGCCGACCGCCTCGCTGACCCGTACAGAAGTTAATCAGCTGTTGCGTACCGTGCATTATCTGAAAAGCAAAGGGATCAGCGTGGTGTTCGTCAGCCATCGTCTCGATGAAGTGCTGGAGATTTCCGACAGCGTGACGGTTATCCGTGACGGCAAAAAAGTCGGCACTTTCCCGGCGTCTGAGGTCAGCAGCGAACGCCTGACCGAACTGATGACCGGCCTGAAACTCGATTACCGCCTGAAAGCCGCCAACATGAATGACGAGCGCATCATGCTGGAAACCGACAAACTCAGCCGCGCAGGCCAGTATCACAATGTCAGTTTCAAACTGCACGCCGGTGAAGTGCTCGGTTTATGCGGCCTGCTCGGCAGCGGCCGCACCGAACTGGCACTCAGCCTGTTTGGCATGACCAAACCGGACAGCGGCAAAATCTATCTCGACAGCAAACCGGTACGTTTTCGCAGTCACGAAGACGCGATCAAATCGGGCGTCGGTTACGTGTCGGAAGATCGCCTGACGCTCGGCCTGATCCAGCAACAGTCGGTCGGGGACAACACCGTGCTGGCGATCATGGATCAGCTGCGCAGCCGTTTTCACCTGATCGACGAATACCGCAAAAACAAAATTATCCAGCAGTGGATCGAGAAACTCGGCGTCAAAGTGGCGAACCCCGATCAGGCGATCTCCACGCTTTCCGGCGGCAATCAGCAAAAAATCGTGCTCGCGAAATGGGTGCTGACACAGCCGAAAATCCTGATCCTCGATTCACCCACTGTCGGCGTCGATGTCGGTGCCAAAGCCAGCATTTATCAGCTGATCCATCAGCTGGCAGAAGAGGGTATTTCCATTCTGCTGATTTCCGACGAGGTGCCGGAGGTCTATTTCAACTGCGACCGTGTGCTGCATTTCTCTGAAGGCACGGTAATCGGAGAATATCTGCCGGGTACGATTACCCAGCAACAACTTGCGGAGGCGGTTAATGCTTAAGCTCAGCCGGTTACGTCCGTCCGGCAACGAAGGCTATTTAGCCTGGGTGCTGCTGGCGGTTATTGTCACTTTTTCCTTACTGACCCCTCAGTTTCTGACGTTACAGAACCTGCTGGATCTGACCGAAAGCTACGCTGTCAGTGGTATTTTTGCCCTCGGTCTGTTTGTGGTACTGGTGACGGGCGGTATCGATATTTCGTTTGCCGCCGTCGCCTCCGTGGTGCAGTACGCTATCGCCACGCTGGCGATCCATTACGGTCTGAGCAGCCCGGCCGGCAGCATTTTGCTGGCTATCGCCATCGGTACTGTGCTCGGGATGATCAACGCCATTCTGATCTACTGCCTGCGCATCGTGTCAATCATCGTCACCATCAGTATGCAGTCGCTGCTGTTCGGCATGCTGATGTGGCTGACCAACGGCACCAGCTTGTACGACCTGCCGGACTGGCTGACCACGCCGATCCGCGTGCTGCCGTTCAGCGTGGGTGAGCAGCATTATCAGATTGGGTTGCCCGTCGTGGTGATGCTGGCGGTTGCCGCACTGAGCTGGGTGCTGCTCAATAAAACCCATCTCGGACGCCAGTTGTTTGCCGTCGGTGGCGACCAGGAATCGGCGCGCCGTATTGGCATCCGTGTCGGTTTACTGCATTTGTTTGCCTATGGCTATCTCGGCGCCATGGCGGCGATTGGCGGGCTGGTGCAGGTCTATCGCGTCGGTGAAGTGGTACCGAATGCGCTGGTCGGCGGCGAGCTGGATGTGCTGGCGGCGGCGGTGCTCGGGGGGGCCAGTCTTAACGGCGGCAAAGGCAGCGTGGTCGGCACATTGATGGGCGTGTTCCTGATCGGCGTGCTGAAAAACGGCCTCAACCTGATTGGTGTTTCCAGTTACTTCATGAACATCGTCATCGGCGTGGTGATCGTCGCAGCCATCACCGTCACCCATTATAAGAAACGCAAAGAAACCGAAGTCGGCTTCGCCTGAGGAAAACCGCTATGTTCGCAAAAAGCAGAAATGTGAGTCTTAAAGCGAAGCCCGATGCGCGGCCTCGTCTGAAAATGGCTGCCATAAAAATCGATAACACCACGCTCGGATTATCGCTGTTATTGCTGGTGGTGATCATCGGCTTCAGCCTGGCGATGCCGGGGCGATTCTTCAGTGATGCCACCTTTATGAGTGTCGCCTTCCAGCTTCCGGAACTCGGCTTACTGACGCTGGCGATGTTTATCCCGATCCTCAGCGGCGGCCTTAACCTGTGCATTATTGCCACTGCTAACCTGACCAGTTTACTGATGGCGTGGGTGTTTCTGACCTGGCTGCCGCCTGATGCCAGTATGGCCATGCAGGCGGTCTGGCTGACCGTGGCGCTGGTTGGCGCGATGATTCTGGCGCTGGTGATTGGCATGCTGACCGGTGCGCTGGTGGCATATGTCGGTGCGCATCCGATTCTGGTGACGCTGGCGACCATGACCATGGTCAATGGTGTCGGTATCTATCTTTCACGCGGTGCGGCGATCAGTGGTATGCCGGATATCGTGCGCTTTATCGGGGCGGAAACCCTGCTCGGTGTGCCCGTTCCGCTGATTATTTTCCTGCTGACGGCGGTGTTAATCGCGGTGTTTTTAGAACGCACCCGTCTCGGCAAATACATCTACATGAGTGGCAGCAACATCAACGCCACTCATTTCAGCGGCGTGAATACGCACCGTGTGCTGATCGCCATCTATGTCATTTCCAGCATGTTATGTGTGATTGCCGGGCTGATTATGATGGCGCGTTTCAACTCGGCGCGCATGGGCTACGGCGATTCATACCTGCTGCTGACGGTGCTCGCCATTATTCTCGGCGGCACGGATCCGAACGGTGGTTTCGGTAAAGTGGCGGGCGTCGTGCTTTCGCTGATTGTCCTGCAGGTGATTTCCACCGGCCTGAACCTGATGAATGTCAGCCCGCATTTCAGCCTGGCGATGTGGGGCGCGGTATTGATTGTGGTGCTGGCGCTGAAATTCTTCCGCAGCCGTTATCTGCAAAAAAGGGCGGGGCGAATGAGCGCTGCCAAAGCGCGGGCGGCTCAACCTTAACGACTCTTTTTACATTGCCTCTGACTTAGGAAAACACCATGGAATACAAAATTTCTCCGTCGCTGATGTGCATGAGCCTGATCGACATTAAACAACAGCTTGAGGTGCTGAACCGCCGCGCTGACATGTTGCATATCGACATCATGGACGGTCATTACGTTAAAAACATCACGCTGTCGCCGTTCTTTATTGAGCAAATCCGTCCGCATACGCCGCTGATTCTGGACGTGCATATGATGGTAGAAAATCCGGCTGACTTTATCGAACCCATCGCCAAAGCCGGTGCCGATTTTATCTGTCCGCACGCCGAAACCATTAACCGCGACGCATTCCGCATCATCAGTCAGATCCGCTCGCTGGGTAAAAAAGTGGGTGTAGTACTCAACCCGGCGACGCCGGTGGAGTACATCCAGCACTACATTCATCTGCTGGATAAAATTACCGTGATGACCGTGGATCCGGGTTATGCCGGTCAGCCGTTCATCCCTGAAATGCTCGGGAAGATCGCGCAGCTGCGGGATCTCAAACAGCAAAAAGGCTACCGCTATCTGATCGAAATTGATGGCTCCTGCAACCTGCGGACCTATCAGGATCTGATGGGCGCAGGCGCGGAAGTGCTGATCGTCGGCAGTTCCGGCCTGTTCACGCTGGACAGCGATCTGGATGTTGCCTGGGACAAAATGCTCGATCAGATGCGTCAGGCGCGTCACGCAGCCTGAGGGCAGGAGAGCCGTATGCCGCATTTTCTTGGAGTTGATGTCGGGGGAACGAATACCCGTTTAATGCTGATGGACAGCCAGCAAAATTTTCGCGGCTACCACAAAACGCCGACCCAAAGCTGGGCAGGGCAGTCCGATCCGTTACAGGGGCTGGAAAGGCTGATCACAGCGTATTTGCAGGCGCAGGATCCGCACCACCAGGTGGCACAGGTAATGCTCGGGCTGCCGGGCGTATTGTCCCGCGACCGGCAAACTGTGTTGTCGCTGCCGTTCATTTCGGCGCTGGATAATCAGCCGGTGGCGACGCTGCTCTCGGAAAGGTTACATTTGCCGGTGGCGATGGACAAAGACGTTAACCATCTGATGTGGTGGGATTTAACGCAACACAACACACTGCCGGATGTTGCCGTCGGTCTGTATCTTGGCACTGGGCTTGGCAACAGTTTGTGGATCAACGGTGATTTTTATCACGGCGCACACGGCGGCGCAGGCGAACTGGGGCACATTCCTCTGGCAGAGAATTCACTAGACTGCCCGTGCGGTAAAACCGGCTGCGTTGAGACACTGACCTCCGGCAACTGGCTGACAGGCTGGGCGCAGCAACACGCGCCACAAACGCCGTTCGCCGAACTGTTTGTGCGCCATGCCGGGCATGTGGATTTAACCGAATTTGTGGCACGGCTGGCACGCACGGTGGCCAGCGAAATGAACATTCTTGATCCCGAATATTTAGTGCTGGGTGGCGGTGTGCTGGCGATGAAAAAGTTTCCGCTGGCTGAACTGGAACAGCAATTACGCAGCCATTTACGCAGTCCGTTTCCGGCTAACGATCTCACCATTCATTTCAGCGCCGTCACCGATGAAACCGGTTGCCGTGGCGCGTGTTTAGCCGCACAGCGTGTTTTTCCGTCGCAGCCAGCTCTGGCCGCCGGTACATTATCCTTCAGGAGAGAGGCATGAACAAAGGCAAGGTATGCGTATTTGGTTCTTTCAACCTCGATATTGTCGCAGGCATGGCGCGTTTCCCGAAACCGGGAGAATCCCTGATCGCCCGCAACAGCATGATGGGCGCGGGCGGCAAGGGCGCGAACCAGGCCGTCGCCGCGCTGCGTGCCGGTGCGCGGGTACATTACATCGGTAAAGTCGGCCGCGATGATTTCGGCATGTTTGCCCGCCGCCACCTTGACGGTGCCGGTTTTGATGCCGTCACGTTATTTTCCACCAGCGAATGCCCGACCGGTAACGCACTGATTTATGTCGCGGGAGCCGATGCTGAGAACATGATTGCCGTCGATCCGGGTGCAAACCTGACGGTTACCGACGAGGAGGTTGAACAGTGCCGTCCGGCTGTCGCCGCCGCCGATATCCTGCTGACGCAGCTCGAAAACAACCTGTCTGCGATTGAAAAACTGATCGGTATCGCCAGGGATAACGGCACCTACATTATCCTCAATCCTGCGCCGTTTCAGCCGGTGTCTGACCATCTGCTGTCACAGGTGGATTTACTCACGCCGAATGCCACGGAATGTACGCTGCTGACGGGGATAGACGTACATGATCTTCCTTCCGCCGGCCGCGCTGCGCAGGCGCTGCACGATAAAGGGATCCGGGCGCTGATCATCACCTTAGGCACGCAGGGCGCGCTGCTTTCTGTCAACGGCGAAACGCAGATTATCCGGGCCTGCCCGGCGACCCCGGTCGATACCACCGGTGCAGGCGACGCCTTCAACGGTGCGCTGGCCTCACAACTCGCCGCCGGCGCCACACTCCCCGACGCCGCGCAATTCGCCTCCGCTTACGCCTCTGTTTGCGTGGAAAGGGCGGGCGCGGCGGCATCGATGCCGACATATGAAGAAGCGCGTGAGCGGATGGGGGTTGTGGTGGTTTGAAGCAGGGTTGCCTTTTGCCCCTGCGAAGGTTGCGAGTTTTTCTTGCTCCTCCCCTTCGCAGGGGAGGGAGCCGGACGGCGTCATTCCTGCGAGACATCTTCCAGATTTCAAAGTAACTCCCTGTAAATCCATCCAGCCCGTTTCATTCAGAAAATATCAGGAATATAGTCGTTTCGCTGCGGAAGAACCGTAGTCAGAATTAGCGTTCTGGATCAGATTTACTCGATTGCACTGTGGCATAATGCCGCAGGTTTTGAGTCACCTGTAAATTATGGTGGTTCAGGCAGGGGCTTCTCAGAAGCGCCGGTTTTCGAGTCCGGTAACGCTAACTCTGTCTGAGCCACCACCCGAGGTTAGCGTCTCGTGTGGGGCAAAACATACTTTACTCGAGACTTTAAAATGACCGATTCAATTACCGAAACCAACCATCCCGACAATTCCCTCACCGTTTTCCGCGCCCTGATTGCTGATCTGGATCTGAGCGATTTCACCGATCCCCAGCTTTACGATCTGGGCGCTGTCGCTTCTGAATCCGCCGAAGGACTTTGCCACGGTTTGCTGTGCCTGAGTGAAGGGCTGGAGAATAGCGAACTGTTGCCGCCGGAAGGCGTATCGCAGGTGAGCGCGTATCTGAAAGCCTCGGCGCATCTGCTTCCGGCACTGTTTGAATTGTCAGAGAAGGCGGGGATTGCGCTGGTGAGAAATAAAACGCAGGCGTAAACCGGAACATTAGCTGATTTAAAAGAAATCTTTTGGCGATCGATATAAGAACCCGATCGCCTTTGCTTCGCCGGGATTAAGCAAGCCACCCGTCTACTACTCCCCTGAGTTTTTCAATCGTCCGTTCCCATTTCTCCCGATCTTGTTCTTTTAGTTTGAGAAGATTTTGTTGTTTCCAGCGTATAGCCGGAAAGGCTGAAAGATCGTGCGGGAAAAGGGACCAGTCTGGTTGACCCTGTTCGTATGACAGTAAAAAACGATGATCCTGTGCCGTGAAATGCTTCTTCAAAGCAGCCGTTAAAGCAGTGGGTACCCCATTTAATTCTTCAAGTGTTACGGGGGCAGTCGTCATCCCTTCAAATTCATTTTCAAAGGGCTGACGGAGATCTTTCCAGTTTGGATCCAGAATTTCTGCCATCGGGCGGGTATGTCCGAGCATATAAGCAAGGAACCCGTAATAGATTTCTCTGGTGATCCCGCTGTCTTCCAGAAGAAGTCTTACATCAAATAAATCTCGCGGATGCTGCCGGTCCATTGCTGCGCAAATCTTGCCGCCATACAGATCTGGCATCGAGACCACACTGATTTCTGCAAATCCGAATTGGTCAGCCACATCGTCCTGCACGTCACGTTGCTCGGGCGGATTAAGCAATCCCCGCCAGACATGGTTGACCTCAATTTTGATATTTATACCTTCTCTGTTTCTGACAAAAATGCGGGCATCCGGACCGTTGGTTTCCTGCATCTGAGCCAGGAATCCGGCGATATTCAGTCTTTGAACTATTCGTTGAAGCGCGCCAGAAATCTCTTCAAGCGTCAAATTTCTGTCCTGAACGGGCACGTACGCTAAATCGATATCAACCGATAAGCGGGGAAAGTTGCGAATAAAGAGATTTATCGCCGTTCCGCCTTTCAGAGCAAAACATTTTTCATGCTCGATTGAGGGCAGGCATTCAACGAGTAATCTGACCTGATTTCTGTAGTACTCAGAATTGTTCATCTTCCCTGATATTCCTTATCAGACTGGCCGGAACGGTTATTTGATAGTCGGTATCCAGCCTGCCACCGGCTTCAATCTGCCGTGCGCCGTTGCCCATTTTGATCCGGGTAACGTCAAGGCGTTCAAACCACTTATGCTGATTTCTCTGTGCAAGAAACATAAATACGCGATTGGTTTTAACCGCATCACTTGCTGAAAGGATCAACTGCAACTTTTTCGGATTAAGGCTGATCAGCCCCTGAAACAATTCGTTCGCATGCGTAAACTCGATAAGTTTTGGAACATTATTGGCGACTTCATAGGCCGCCAGTTCGGCAGAGCTGCATGTGATCTTCAGTGAGGAGACCGTGACCTCTTTCAGGAATGCGTTGTCGGCGCTTTCCAGACGATTATTAGCAGCGGAATACCACTTAACGCCTGGCACATGCTGCAACCATTTCGGCAAATAGACTCGCGGTGGAAGGTTGAGCCACATACGTGCTGTGCTCAGTTCAAGATAATGAGAGCTGCCCTGCAGGTTCAGACTGGTTAATCCTGCAACGTGAACCGGTTTATTCCATTGTGTCTGCAGGCAATGTACGGCATCAACCCAGCCAGGTTCTTTGCCGGCGCGGCAATAGACGCCTGTATCCAGCCGTTTGAGTAAGCCTTCTTTTACGTATTTCGACGAACTGCTTCGTTCAATGCCCTGAGACGTCAGCCATGTCTGGAGCATGATCTGGCCGGGATAAGTATTCAGAAACAGCCAGTTTATATTTTTTCTCATATGTCGCCTTAAGGATGACAGATTAAGAATAATTTAAAGCAGCATAGCGGCATAAGTGAAAAAAGGGTAGAGAGTAGTCGTTTAAAAATATCGGTA
>NZ_JAFMOS010000538.1 GCF_019049755.1 Rahnella perminowiae | reverse complement strand
CTTATTTAATATAGCAATTCAAATTAGGATTTTTATGAATTCAGTCATTAATCGTCGTTTCAGCAAAGCGCTTGCTTTAGCCATTCTTGCAGGAAGCTTGCTTTCCGGGTGTGATTCACAAACTGGTGGGGAAAAGGAAGTGAAATTCGTAAACATTCAACAAGTGGTCGATGAATCTGGTCTTGCTACCCAACAAAAAACCCATCTCGAAGCGGTTTACAAGAGCCTTCAGGGCACGGCTAAACAAGCGGAAGAACTTTATAAAACCATGACACCGGAAAAAGCAGCCCAGGTTCGTCAGGCTGATGCTAAAGCTCTGGATGCCCAATGGCAGGTACAGCTGCAAGCGGCGCGTCAGGTTGTTGCAGATCAGGTTAAAAAGTCGGCTGAACAATACCGTGTTGCCCATAAGATCGATGTTATCTTCCCTGTCCAAACGACGGTAAGTTATTCGAAAGATCTGGATATCAGTAAAGAGTTAGCGGCTCAGTTGAAAAATGAAAAAGTGACTTTTGCCGAAATGCCTAAACTGATGCCGAAAGTGGCACCGCAGCCGACGGTTAAAACACCGGAAGCCAAAAAATAATCTCATTGTTATTCGTTAACCCGTATTCATTTAAAACCCCCCGGCATCTGAATTAACACTTTAATTTTAGTGTTAATTCAGAATGCTGATCTTTATAACACTACTTATCTGACGAAGCCTGCCAAAGATTCAGCTCACCATCCGCCACATGCTTATCGATCGTCGCCAGTTCTTGAGCGGTGAAGCGCAGATTGTTCAGCGCTTGCACATTTTCATCCAGTTGCTCCGGGCGGCTGGCACCAATCAGCACCGACGTTACCCGATCATCTTTCAGCAGCCAGCTCAGCGCCATTTGTGCCATGGTCTGTCCGCGCTGTTGCGCCATGTCATTGAGCAACCGCAGACTGTTCAGGTTCTCTTCTGACAGCATATTGGCATTCAGACCGCGTACTTTATTGCCTTCCACCTGCATGCGTGAACCGTCCGGAATACCCTGAAGATATTTACCGGTCAGCAGCCCCTGCGCCAGCGGGGTAAACGCGATACAGCCTGTGCCATTTTGCTCCAGCGTATTCAGTAACCCGCTCTTGTCTACCCAGCGGTTTAGCAGATTGTAGGACGGCTGATGGATAGGCAGCGGCACTTTCAGCTCGCGTAACAGTTCCGCCATTTTCTGCGTACGTTCCGGCGAATATGAAGAAATTCCGACGTACAGCGCCTTGCCGCTTTGCACCGCATAAGCCAGCGCCGCGGCAGTTTCTTCCATCGGTGTTGCTTCATCCACACGGTGCGAATAGAAGATATCAACGTAATCCAGCCCCATACGTTGCAGGCTCTGATCCAGACTGGCGAGCAGATATTTGCGCGAGCCGCCGGAACCGTACGGCCCCGGCCACATGTCGTAACCTGCTTTGGTGGAGATGATCAGTTCATCGCGATATGGCGCGAAATCCTGTTTCAGCAAGCGGCCAAAATTTTCTTCCGCCGAGCCCGGTGGCGGGCCGTAGTTATTCGCCAGATCAAAATGGGTAATGCCTAAATCGAAGGCTTTTTGCAGCAAGGCCCGCTGGGATTCCAGCGGGCTGACATGGCCAAAGCTGTGCCACAGGCCAAGAGAAAGAGCGGGGAGTTTTAAACCGCTCTGGCCGCAGCGACGGAATTGCATGGTTTCATAGCGGGAAGGGGAAGCCGTATAAGGCGTCATGATGTTTCCTTTTTCTGATCGCGTAGGGTTTTGAAACACTGTTTCTATACTAGCGCGGGGAAAAATAACGGCAACATCAGAAAGTGGGTTTTAGCGCCCTCCCCTGCGAAGGGGAGGGCCAATGGCCACTGAGTCGCTGACCCACACCCCATCCCGACCTTCCCCTCGTGAGAGGGGAAGGAGCACAAGCAAACCTTGCTCATCTCGAGGAGAATCAGAAATCCCAGTCCTCGTCTTCGGTGTTGACGGCTTTGCCGATCACATACGACGATCCGGAGCCTGAGAAGAAGTCATGGTTTTCGTCGGCGTTTGGCGATAAGGCGGAGAGGATCGCCGGATTGACGTCGGCCATGCTGGCAGGGAACAGGGCTTCGTAGCCGAGATTCATCAGCGCTTTGTTGGCGTTGTAGTGCAGAAATTTCTTCACGTCTTCGCTCCAGCCTACGCCGTCGTAAAGTTCTTCGGTGTAGCGGATCTCGTTGTCATACAAATCCTGAATCAGATCGAAAGTCTGCTCCTTAATCTGACGTTGCCGTTCTGCGCTTTCCAGCGCCAGGGCTTTCTGGAACTTATAACCGATATAGTAACCGTGAACCGCTTCATCACGAATGATAAGACGGATCAGATCGGCGGTATTGGTCAGCTTGGCGCGGCTTGACCAGTACATTGGCAGATAGAAACCGGAATAGAACAGAAAGGATTCAAGGAACACGCTGGCAACTTTCTTCATCAGCGGATCTTCACCGTCGTAATACGACAAAATGATTGCAGCCTTGTTTTGCAGCGCGACGTTTTCCTCACTCCAGCGGTAGGCTTCATCCACGTCAACGGTGGCGCACAGCGTCGAAAAAATCGAACTGTAAGAACGCGCATGCACTGCTTCCATAAAGCAGATATTCGAGTAAACCGCTTCTTCGTGTGGCGTCACCGCATCCTTCATCAGCGTGGGTGCGCCAGCCACGTTCTGGACCGTATCCAGCAGCGTCAGGCCAGTAAATACGCGGATCGTCAGCTGTTTCTCTTGTGCGCTGAGCGTCGCCCAGGAGGGAATATCATTCGACAACGGCACCTTTTCCGGCAACCAGAAGTTCGACGTCAGGCGGTTCCATACTTCCAGATCTTTATCATCCTGGATTTTGTTCCAGTTGATGGCTTTGCTGACCGGTTGTGGCACTAACAATTGTTTTACTGCGCTCATTTTTAAATCCTTTCAATCGGTTACAGCGTGCAGGAAACACAGCCCTGAACTTCGGTGCCTTCCAGCGCCATCTGGCGCAGACGGATGTAATAAATGGTTTTGATGCCTTTACGCCAGGCATAAATCTGCGCTTTGTTGATGTCGCGTGTGGTGGCGGTATCGCGGAAGAACAGTGTCAGCGACAGCCCCTGATCGACGTGCTGCGTGGCCTCGGCGTAGGTATCAATAATTTTTTCCGGACCGATTTCGTACGCATCCTGGTAATAATCCAGATTGTCATTGGTCATAAACGCTGCCGGATAATACACACGGCCAATTTTGCCCTCTTTGCGGATTTCCACGCGGGACACAATCGGGTGAATACTTGATGTCGAATTATTGATGTAAGAAATAGAACCGGTTGGCGGCACTGCCTGTAAATTCTGGTTATACAGGCCATGCTGCATGACGGAGGTTTTCAGCGCCGCCCAGTCAGCGGTCGTCGGAATGGCAATTCCGGCGTTTGCAAACAGTTCGCGCACGCGCGCTGTTTTCGGCTGCCATTTCTCAGCCTGCGCCTCATCGACATATTTGTCGAAATAACTGCCGCTGGCGTAAGTGGAATCGCTGAAGCCTTTAAACGACTGCCGGCGTTCGATGGCGATCTGGTTTGATGCGCGGATTGCGTGGAACGCCACGGCGCAAAAATAGATGTTGGTGAAATCCAGACCTTCTGCCGAGCCGTAGTAAATACGCTCACGGCACAAATAACCGTGCAAATTCATCTGGCCGAGGCCGATGGCATGCGAATCCTGATTCCCCTGATCGATAGACGGTACCGAGCGGATATGGCTCATGTCAGACACCGCCGTCAGCGCACGAACCGCCATTTCTACGGTATTGCCGAAATCCGGCGAATCCATCGCCGAGGCGATGTTCAGCGAACCGAGGTTACAGGAAATGTCTTTACCAATCTCCTGATACGACAGATCTTCGCCGTAGATTGTCGGCGAATTTACCTGCAAAATTTCCGAACAGAGGTTGCTCATGTTGATGCGGCCTTTGATCGGATTGGCGCGGTTAACCGTGTCTTCAAACATCATGTACGGATAACCCGATTCGAACTGAATTTCTGCCAGCACCTGGAAGAATTCACGCGCATTGATTTTGCTTTTATGAATGCGCTTGTCATTCACCATCTCGCGGTACTTCTCGCTGATACTGATTTCTGACATCGGCACGCCATACACTTTCTCGACGTGATAGGGCGAAAACAGATACATATCTTCGTTATTCTTCGCCAGTTCGAAGGTGATATCAGGAATAACCACACCCAGCGACAGCGTTTTAATACGAATTTTTTCGTCAGCGTTTTCACGTTTGGTATCAAGGAAACGCAGAATATCCGGGTGATGAGCGTTGAGATAGACCGCGCCCGCGCCCTGGCGCGCACCGAGCTGATTGGCATAAGAGAAAGCATCTTCCAGCATCTTCATGATCGGAATGACGCCGGAAGACTGGTTCTCGATGCGCTTAATCGGCGCGCCGACTTCGCGGATATTGGTCAGCATAAACGCCACGCCGCCACCGCGTTTGGAAAGTTGCAATGCCGAGTTGACCGAGCGTCCGATGGATTCCATGTTGTCTTCAATGCGCAACAGGAAGCAGGAAACCAGCTCGCCGCGCTGTTTTTTGCCGCAGTTGAGGAACGTCGGCGTGGCAGGCTGGAAGCGGCCGGAAATGATCTCATCGACAAAATGGCTGGCGAGCTGAATGTCGCCACGTGCCAGCGTCAGTGCCACCATGCACACGCGATCTTCATAACGTTCAAGGTAGCGTTTGCCGTCGAAAGTTTTCAGTGTGTAACTGGTGTAATACTTGAAGGCACCCAGAAAGGTTTGGAAACGGAATTTTTTGGCATAAGCCTGTTTGAAAAGGCGTTTAATGTCGTCAAATTCATACTGGCCGAGCACGTCGGCTTCGTAATAGCCTTCTTCCACCAGATAACGTAGTTTCTCCGCCAGGTTATGGAAGAAAACCGTATTCTGATTGACGTGTTGCAGGAAGTATTGACGCGCGGCCAGGCGGTCTTTATCAAACTGGATCTGGCCGTTAGCGTCGAACAGATTCAGCATCGCGTTAAGCGCGTGATAGTCCGGGCTGCGGGTGCCGGGGTCGGTAATTGCTAGTTCTGTCGCTGCCAAAATTCTGTTACTCCCTGTCTGACCTTTGCAACGTCTTCCGGCGTTCCCAGTAACTCAAAACGGTACAGGTAAGGGACCTGACACTTCTGGGAAATAATATCGCCGGCAATGCAATACGCTGCGCCGAAGTTGGTGTTTCCGGCGGCGATCACGCCGCGGATGAGTGAACGATTATGTTCATCGTTCAGAAAACGGATCACTTGTGTCGGCACCGCGCCTTTGGCCGAACCGCCGCCGTAGCTTGGGACCACCAAAATATACGGCAAGTCCATCCGCAATTTTTCAGGCTGACGATCTATCGGGATGCGGATCGCCGGTAATCCCGTTCTGCCCACGAAGCGATGGGTGTTTTCTGAACTGCTGGAAAAATAGACCAACAGATTCATCCGCCGGGCCTCAGAACGCGTTCTGGAGCTGACGCAGGGCGGAAATTTTATCCGGACGGAAACCGGACCAGTGGTCGTCACCGGCCACAATCACCGGTACCTGCTGATAGCCCATGGCACGCACCTGGCCGAGCGCCTGCTCATCCTGAGTCAAATCCACTACCTGATAAGCGATGCCCTGTTTATCTAATGCACGGTAAGTCGCGTTGCACTGGACACAGTCTGGTTTACTGTAAATAATAATGCTCATGATTCGTATTTCCATTTAGTGAAAAATCAGAGACAATTTTTGCCTTCCCGCTGTGCGGCTGCTTCAGCCGGGGGAAAGGCGTGATAGTCGGTGCCATCGTGGCGTCCCGATGCTTTGAATACTAGATGTGGTGATTTAAATTTTCAACCACACAATATGTAGATTTTACAATTTTGCCTGTTGCAAAAATGGCAAAGCCCGCAGGGAGCGGGCTGGAGAGAGAAAACTTTTTTCAGTTCAAAAAAACAACAGAATAATTACTGACGCATACCGACGGCGAGGCGGTTAAAGGCATTCATCAGGCTGATGGCGAAGGTCAGTTCCGAGATTTCCACGTCGCTGAACTGCGCTTTCAGCGGTTCAAAGGCGCTATCCGGTGCGCCGGTGGCGGCAATCAGAGTAAGTGATTCTGCCCAGGCGAGTGCCGCGCGTTCACGTTCCGAATATGCATGGCTGACCTGCCAGCCCGCCAGCTGATCCAGTGTGGTTTGTTCGACATCCATTTTGCGCAACGCTTTGGAATGCATATCCAGGCAATACGCGCAGCCATTAATTTGTGACACACGCAGAAAAGCCAGCTCGATAATCACATTATCCAGCGGACCGTTTTCCAGTGCGCCGAGCGCCGCTTTCATTGATTCCATCACGGAAGAAGACAGGGAATAGTAAGGCAGGCGAAGTGCATTCATGATGATTTCCTCTGGGATTTCTGGACTAAACAGCGACGCAAAGCGCGTCTCAACAGGCGCTACTTTACGCGGTACATGGTCTATACTACAGGGCCATAAAATGTCTCTTTAAGCAGGTCATGATGAGCCGCTTCAGTCTTGCCTTCCCTCTCGATCCCCGACACAAACAACCTCTTTACCGGCAGATTTATCAGCGGGTGAAGCAGGCGATCATGGCAGGGCAACTCAGGCACGGCAGCCGTGTGCCATCTGTCCGCGCGCTGGCCAGCGAGCTCGGCGTGGCGCGGGCCACGGTTGAAAATGCCTATAGCCTGCTGATGGCGGAAGGCTTTCTGCAAAGCCGCGGGCAGGCTGGCACGGTTGTCAGCGCGCCGGAGAGCTTATCCGCACCTGCGCCAAAGGTGATCAGGAAAGACGCTGCACGTAAGCCCATCAATCCGATGCTGCCTTCAGTTTCTTTCCTTCCTTTCCAGCTCGGGCTGCCGGCGCTGGATGCGTTCCCCCGTGCGATCTGGTCGCGCATTGTCGCGCGGCAAATCCGTCATACCAGCATGAATGATTTAGGCCATCCGCCGCTGACCGGTACGGACGTTTTACGCCACGCCGTCGCCCGTTATCTGCAACTCTCCCGTGGATTTACCTGCCGTCCGGAACAGATATTTATCTGCGGTGGCTATGCGCCGTTACTGGACTTGATTACCGGCAGCCTGCTGCAACCGGGTGACGGCGTCTGGCTGGAAGATCCCGGTTATCCGGTAACGCAGGCATTTTTCCGCGCGGCAGGTGCCACCCCGATGGCGGTGAATGTCGATGACGAAGGCATGAACGTGCCGCAGGCGGTAAAACATTTCCCCCATGCCCGTTTTGCCGTGGTGACGCCTGCGCATCAAAGCCCGACCGGCGTGACCATGAGCTTATCGCGACGTCTGGCGCTGCTGGACTGGGCGGCAAATCAGCAGGCATGGGTTATTGAAGATGATTACGACAGTGAGTTCCGCTATCACGGCCAGCCGCTGCCTTCGTTGAAAAGCCTGGATACGCAGGGAAGGGTGATTTACGCCGGTACATTCAGCAAAGTGATGTTTCCGGCGCTGCGCTGCGGCTATATGGTGGTGCCGGAGAGTCTGGTGGAAAAAATCGAGGCGTATTGTCCGCTGCGTATTTGCGGCACGCCGCCTTTGGTGCAAAGCAGCATTGCGGATTTTATCGAGCAGGGGCATTTCTACCGGCACCTGAAGCGGATGCGCCAGCTTTATGCTGAGCGGCGCGGCTATCTGGAACAGGCACTGACGGCGGCGTTTCCGGCGCAGATATTGCGCGTCAGTCAGCAGATCGGCGGGATCCAACTTTGCACCACACTCAATGCCGCTCTGGACGATGCGCTGATCGCGAAAAATGCCCGCGAACAGGGGCTGGCAGTGCAGGCGCTGTCTGACTGGCAGGTTGAGCGCCGTGTGAGGGGGGAGGCTTTACGTCCGAATGGCCTGCTGATGGGGTTTGTGAATATCAGTTCTCAGCAACAGGCGGACGGACTGGTGAAACGGCTGGCTGTCGTGTTTGAAAACAGCCGTTAATCAGTGCGGCATCCGTCTGGCGACCAGTGTGAATTTATAATCATCCGTGCGGAAGGTATTGCGGCTGAATTCAAACACCGTGCCATCCGCCAGAAAACCCTTCGAGATCTTCTGTAAAATCGGCTGATCTGCGGCCACGCCCAGCAGCGACACCATCTCTTTGGTTGGCATCAGCGGGATAACTTCCTGCTCGCTGCGGTCAATCACCAGATGTTTGGTCTGCTCCATCCAGGCATATTTCGAACCCTGCATCACCTCGTAAGTCAGGTCAGGGAACAAGTCCAGCGGCATCCAGGTTTCTTCCAGCGTCACAGGTTTGCTGGCGATATAGCGCAGGCGCTTGATGTAATACACCCGCGCCTGTTCAGCCAGTGCCAGCGCTTCGGCGATACCGATCGGCGGTTTCACGATGGAGAACGCCAGAACCTCACTGTGCGAGGGTCTGTCCAGAGGCTGTAACTTCTCATCAAAGCTGGTCAGCTGATAAATAGCGTAATTGACCTTCGCTTCCTTCACGTAAGTCCCGCTGCCCTGCACGCTTTCCAGCACATCCTGTTCGACCAGCAGCTTGATCGCCTGCCGTACCGTCACACGACTGACGCCAAACTGCTCGCGCAGACGCAATTCTGTCGGCAGCGCATCGCCTGTTTTGATTTCTCCGCGCTGGATCTGATCGCGGATCTGCGAAGCGATCTGGCGGTAAAGCGGCTGATTACTCACGTTTCAGGTTCCTGTCGGGCACGTTCGGACGAGTGTAACAGTTCACAGACCCTGCAAAAACAATACAACCCAACGAAAGATCTTCTATCTGGATCACAGTCATCTCTTGCGGGTCTGATGTTTAATACAAATACAATACAAAAATAATACAAATATCGTTTTTCATCGATTCAGACAGGACAACTTATGGATCTTACATTACTGACGTCTCCCGAACTGATACACCTCAATAGCCATTTTTCCAGCCGTGAACGGGCGATCGCTTTTCTTGTTCAGCAACTCGATCAGCAGGGGATCCTTGATAACGCACAGGATTTTTTGCAGGCGGTGACGGAACGTGAAAACGAAGGCCCGACTGCGCTGGGCGAAGGACTGGCGGTACCGCACGGCAAATCGGCCAGTGTCCGGCGCGCGGCGTTTGCGCTGGCAACGCTGGAAAATCCGCTGCCGTGGCAGGGCGTGGATGGCGAGGAGCCGGTAAACATGATCTTCCTGCTGGCGATCCCCGAAGCGGAGGCGGGTTCGACCCACATGGAACTGCTGACGGCACTGACCACGCGGCTGGTTGATGATCAAACCCGTGCGGCGCTGCTGGTGGCGCGACACGTGCAGGAGGTGCTGGCGTTACTGGGCGAAGAGTCTGTGCCGGAAACTCAGAAACTGAGGGCTTTGCCTGACGATGCGCCGCGGGTAGTGTGCATCACTGCCTGTCCGGCGGGGATCGCGCACACTTATATGGCGGCGGAATATCTGGAAAAAGCGGCGAAAAAATTAGGTATCCACATTGATGTGGAAAAGCAGGGCGCTAACGGCATTGAGAATGCGATCACTGCCGCGCAATGTGATCGTGCCGTTGCCTGCGTTTTTGCCGCTGAAGTGGCAATCAAAGACAGCCAGCGTTTTGACGGGATCCCCTGCGTTCAGGTGCCGGTGGCGGAACCGATCCGCCACGCCGAAGCGGTGCTGCAACAGGCGCTGGCGATACGGCGGCAGCCCGGTGAAATCGTGGCTTCAGCGCCGGTTAAGCCGCAGAAAACCAGCATAAAAGCAGATTTAAAACAGGCTTTGCTGAGCGGAATTTCCTTTGCCGTGCCGCTGATTGTCGCCGGTGGCTCGTTGCTGGCGGTGACTGTGCTGATCGCGCAACTGTTTGGCTGGCAGGAACTGTACGCGCAGAAAGAGTCATGGTTGTGGATGTACCGTCAGCTCGGCGGCGGCATGTTGGGCATTCTGATGGTACCGGTGCTGTCGGCCTACACCGCTTATTCGCTGGCAGACAAACCGGCGCTGACGCCGGGCTTTGCCGCCGGACTGTGCGCCAACATGATCGGCGCAGGGTTTCTCGGTGGTGTGGCGGGGGGCCTGATTGCCGGTTATGTCATGCGCTGGATGAAAAAACATGTCCGCCTGCGCGCCAGCTTCAACGGCTTCCTGATGTTTTACCTCTATCCGGTGCTCGGCACGCTGGTCACCGGCAGCGTCATGTTATTTGTGATCGGCGAACCGGTGGCGTGGCTCAATACCAGTCTGACCGCATGGCTGAACGGATTATCCGGCAGTAACGCGATGGTACTCGGCGCGCTGATTGCCTTTATGTGTTCCTTTGATCTGGGCGGGCCGATCAACAAAGCGGCTTATGCGTTTTGTCTGGGCGCGATGGCAAACGGTGTTTACGGCCCTTACGCTATTTTCGGTGCGACCAAAATGGTCTCGGCATTTACCGTGACCGCGTCAACTCTGCTGGCACCCCAACTGTTTAAATCTTTTGAAATCGAAACCGGAAAGTCCACCTGGCTGCTCGGCCTGGCGGGGATCACCGAGGGCGCGATCCCGATGGCTATTGAAGATCCGCTACGCGTCATCGGCTCCTTCCTGGCGGGATCGGTCGTGACTGGCGCGATCGTCGGGGCTTCGGGGATCGGCCTTTCCACGCCAGGTGCGGGCATTTTCTCCATGTTCCTGCTGCATGATGGCGGATGGGGTGGCTGGCTGTCGGCAGCTATCTGGCTGGGTGCCGCGCTGGCGGGCACGGTGATTTCCACGGTGGTTTTGCTGAGCTGGCGGGGTTACGCGGTACGACAGGGACATTTCACCGGCGACATCCCTTCTTCTTAATTTCGGGTTAATTCACATTGTGCCCTGCAGGGCTTGAAAGGAATGATTTTATGACTGTTTCCCGCGTTCATCTGACCCCGCATATGCACTGGGATCGCGAATGGTATTTCACGACGGAAGCCTCGCGGATCCTGCTGGTCAATAACATGGCGGAGATCCTCGATCGTCTGGAAAATGACGCTGACTATCCGTTTTACGTCATGGACGGACAAACGGCGATCCTCGAAGATTATTTTGCGGTTTGCCCGGAAAACCGTCCCCGTGTGAAGGCGCTGGCCAGGGCCGGAAAGCTGATTATCGGGCCGTGGTATACGCAGACCGACACGATGGTGGTCAGTGGTGAGTCCATCCTGCGCAACCTGCTGTACGGCATGCGTGATTGCCGCGAGTTTGGTGAGCCCATGAAAATCGGCTATCTGCCGGATTCCTTCAGTATGTCCTCCCAACTTCCGCATATCTTTAACGGGTTTGGCCTGCAACATGCCATGTTCTGGCGCGGCTGCTCGGAACGCCACGGCACGGATAAAACCGAGTTCCGCTGGCAGAGTAACGACGGCAGCGAAGTCACCGTGCAGGTGCTGCCGCTGGGTTATGCCATCGGCAAATATTTACCCGAGAATGAAGAGGCGCTGCGCGAACGGCTGGATAAGTATCTGCCGGTGCTGGAAGCGGCGTCGCTGACCGGCGATATTCTGCTGCCTAACGGTCATGATCAGATGCCGCTGCAGCAAAATATCTTTACCATCATGGAGATGCTGCGGCGGGTTTACCCGCAGCGCAGTTTCCAGCTCAGCCGTTTTGAAGAAATTTTTGAACGCATCGATGTCATCAAACCGCAACTGGCGTTGTTGCGGGGGGAATTTAACGATGGCAAATACATGCGCGTTCACCGCACCATTTCCTCTACCCGTATGGACATCAAACAAGCCAACGCAGCGATTGAAAACAAAATAGTCAATGTGCTCGAACCCTTGTGTTCCATAGCCTGGCGCTTAGGTTTTGATTACCATCATGGCCTGATCGAAAAAATGTGGAAGGAAATTATGAAGAACCACGCGCATGACAGCATCGGCTGTTGTTGCAGCGACAAGGTTCATCAGGAAATTATGTCGCGCTTTATTCTCGCTGACGACATGGCCGAAAACCTCATTCAGTTCACGATGCGTAAAATCATCGATAACTTGCAACCTGACGGTCACATCGCTGACCGGCTGGCGCTGTTCAACTTCTCACTGCATCCGCGGCAGGAAACGGTCAATACCACCGTGCGGATACGGGCGTCCTCTTTCAGCCTGACTGACGGGCAGGGCAGTACGGTGCCTTATTTCATCCGCGAAGCGCGGGAAATCGATCCGGGGCTGGTGGACAGGCAGATTGTGCATTACGGCAATTACGAACCCTTTATGGAATACGACATCCAGCTTTGCGCCACGCTGCCCGCGATGGGCTACGTCACCCTGAACGTTACGCCGCATCAGCCGGGCATTTTGCAGCCCGCGCCGCAGGGCGAAGAGGTGCTGGAAAACGATTATTACCGCGTGACGGTTAACCCGAACGGTACGCTGGATATTCTTGATAAACAGACTTCCCACCGTTATCAGCAGGTACTGGAACTGGAAAACGGCTCTGACGATGGCGATGAATATGACTATTCTCCGGCGCGTGACGAATGGGTGCTAACCTCGGGCAGCCTGACGGCTGAGGTGAGTTATCAGCATCAGCCGTGGCAAAGCACGGCGACCATTTCGCTGACGATGCCGCTGCCGGGGACGCTGGCAGATCGCGCCACGCGAACTTTGAGCCGTGAAATGCCTGTAACAATCAACGTGACGCTGGCGAAAAACAGCCGCCGGATTGAGATCGAACTGGCGCTGGAAAACCGCGCGGAAGATCACCGGTTGCGGGTACTGATCCCGACGCCGTTTGCCAGCCAGACAGTGGTGGCCGACAATCAGTTTGGTTGTATTACCCGCCCGGTAAATGATGCGGCGATGGATAACTGGGAAGCAGAAAACTGGAAAGAAGCGCCGGTACCGGTATGGCAGCTAATGAATTTCGCGGCATTACAGGACGGCAATCATGGGCTGGCGCTGTTTACCGAAGGGTTGCGTGAGTTTGAGGTGGTCGGCGAATCCTATAATATCTTCGCCCTGACGCTATTTCGCGCCGTCGGTGTTTTGGGTAAGGAAAATCTGTTGCTGCGTCCTGGACGTCCTTCCGGCATTAAAATGCCGACACCCGATTCCCAGATGCCCGGCAAACAGGTTTACCGTTTCGCCCTGTTCGGTTTCAGCGGCGATCCTATTCAGGCAAATGTTATGCAACATGCGCGGGATTATCTGACGCCGGTGCGCACCTACAACAAAATGCCGTATGACGCGATGAAGCTGAATCTGACGAAAAACAAGACCCCGTCGCGTTTCAGCCTGATGCACAAATGCATTTCAGGTACGGTGTTAAGCGCCCTGAAAAAAGCCGAAGATGAAGAGGCGTTGATTGTGCGGGTTTATAACCCCTCGGAAACGCAAAGCACGCAGGATAATTTGCAGATTAATGTCACTGTGGCCGAATGGCAGGAAGTCCGCATGGATGAAACGCAGGCCTCTTCTCAACATAAAAAAGGTGATCTGGGGACGTTTAAACCCTGCCAGTCAAAGAGTTTTCGCATTCATTTTTAACGTTAACGGGTTGCAAAAATAGAAAACGGAGCCCGAAGGCTCCGTCGTCTTTTTAGCAACTGCGCGGCAATGAGGGAGCCACGCGGATGTTTCAGCTTTTAAGCTATATTCCCGACACAGGAGTGAAACATCACAAATTGCCTCTTTACGTTAGCGGCGTCCCAGCAGAACACCGATAACAATACCAATTGCGGCACCTGCACCGACGCCGTACCACGGATTATCTTTCACATAATCATTGGCCGTAGCCGCTGCATCACGCGCCTGCTGACTCAATTTTTCGCTGTTGAAACGAGCACGGGTTTCACGCAGAACACCCTGTGCCTTACTGCGGATTTTATCCAATTCATCCCTGGATTTATCACCTGCAGACTGAAGCACTTCATCCAGCGTGTCTGCCAGCAGGGTTACGTCCTGATCGATATTTTTTTCAATTTTATCTTTTTTCTTAAACATTCCGTCTCTCCTTGTGTGACTGCTGAATTAAGCATAGACCATAATGTTGTACCGGCTGGTTCTTTAAGGACAAAGGTCTGTGATGACCACGCTTTTTAGTCCATGACACTGTGTCATAAAGACAGGCGGGGTGCGGGCTGGCGTGATGCAGTTCAGATTCTTCTGCAAAACGAAATTCGCGTTACAGGCCATAACATTTTTAGCCCGTTTTGAAGGCGAAACCCGTTTATACTGTTTAATCTATTCTTTGTGATCTCATTTTTCGGGTCCGCCCATGTCTTTAAGTACGCTTCGTTCTAACGCGCTGCTCAACAAACGCATTTTGTCGTTCATGCTGTTCACTTTCGTTGTTTATCTGACCATTGGTTTACCTCTCGCGGTATTGCCGGGATTTGTGCATAACACGCTGGGATACAACTCTGTGCTGGCAGGGCTGGTGATCAGCGTTCAGTATTTCTCGACACTCATCAGTCGTCCGCATGCCGGACGATACGCCGATCTCCTTGGCCCGAAG
Source organism: Rahnella perminowiae (assembly GCF_019049755.1). Classification (GTDB taxonomy): domain Bacteria; phylum Pseudomonadota; class Gammaproteobacteria; order Enterobacterales; family Enterobacteriaceae; genus Rahnella; species Rahnella perminowiae. The sequence continues at coordinate 1,909 of NZ_JAFMOS010000538.1, read as the reverse complement.
CGGGTGGTCATTTTTGGCCTGATTTGCTGCGGAGTCAGCGGCATTTTTTACGCAATGGCGTTTTGGTTTTCGGCGTTTCCGCTGGTGAGTCTGCTGATGCTTTGTGTCGGCCGTGTCTTCCTGGGCGTCGGTGAAAGCTTTGGCAGCACCGGGACTACGCTGTGGGGAATTGGTGCAGTGGGTGCGAAACATACCGCGCGAGTGATCTCCTGGAATGGTGTGGCAACATACGGTGCGATGGCCGTCGGTGCACCTCTCGGCGTACTGCTCAACCATGCTTACGGGTTGATGGGTGTGGCGGTACTGATTATTGTCGCAGCTGCGTTTGCCGCCATACTGGCCTGCATGAAAGCGGCGATTTCTGTCACCGCCGGTAAGCGGATTGCCTTCAAAGCGGTTGTCGGGCGCATCTGGCTTTATGGCCTCGGGCTGGGATTCGGCACCATCGGTTTCGGCGTTATCGCCACCTTTATTACCCTTTACTATGCCGATAAAGGCTGGAGCGGGGCGGCATTTACGCTCACATTATTCAGCCTCGGATTTGTCGGTGCGCGCCTTATTTTCGGCAATATGATTAACCGGTTCGGCGGTTTGCGGGTCTCACTGGTGTCTTTTGTATTGGAAGTCGCGGGATTACTGATGATCTGGTGGGGACAGGATCCGTTGTCGGTGCAACTGGGTGCCTTTCTTACCGGTTCCGGCTTCTCGCTCATTTTCCCTGCGCTGGGCGTTGAAGCGGTAAAACAAGTGCCGCCGCAAAATCAGGGCACGGCACTTGGGCTGTATTCCGCTTTTCTGGATTTGGGGCTCGGCATTACCGGGCCGGTGGCCGGGTTAATTATTTCGCATTTTGGCACGCCGTCTATTTATCTTGCAGCGGCATTTATGGTGGTAATTGCCTGGCTGCTGACCCTCAGACTGTGGGTAAACACTTCGCGGCAAACGCCTGTGTAATACCCCTTTACTTTTCAGGGTTAAGGCGTTTGGATAAATCCTAAATTCGCCGAAATTTGGGATAAACGCATTGTCTGGCAGAGTTATTGCGGTAAGGTCGCCTTGCGGTTAAAGAAGCGAGGAGCAACCATGTATTTACGGCCAGATGAAGTGGCACGTGTTTTAGAAACCTCAGGGTTTGAACGTGATTTTATTGATGATAAAGCCTACGGTTACCGCCGGGGTGAGCATTATGTGTATGTAAACCGGGAAGCGCGGTTTGGCCGGACTGCCCTGGTAATACACCCGGCGTTGAAAGAGCGCAGTGAGCGTTTTGCTGAACCGACAGCATCGTTTCGCAGCAGTGAAGCCTACAAGAATTTCCCGCTGGATGTTTCCAGTGACAATGAGACCTACTACGGCATCTGCCACGGTTTCAGTTCACGCCAGATCCTGGCCAGCTATCTGGATAACGTATTCAGATAATCTTCATACACAGGCGGGTGATGCAAAAAAGCCACTGAACTCAGTGGCTTTTTTACGTTTTAAACCAGATGGATCTGATTATAGGTTTCATTGTAGTCGCGGCGAAATTGCGCCAGCTCGAAGGGTTCGATATCCAGTTCGGCAAAATAGAACAACGCCAGCTCTGCGTGTTCACTGCTTAACTGTGGCGGCAGATGTGCGCGCACTAAAATGTTCCGCCAGCGGACGATATTTTCTTCTGAAGCGTCTTTAATAAATGTCTGATAAATAAAAACGACATACGCGGCTTTGCGGATTTCTTCAGCATAGCCGCCGCTGATTGAGCGGATAAACATCTCGCTTTGACGTTTGCCCATTTCCAGCAGCATGGAATCGATATAAACCGGCTTTATTTTCAACAGACTGGCGAGAGAATCATTCGCTTTTCGGGTATCTGCTGTCATAAACCAATAACCCACAATAAAAACCACAACTACTGCAGCAAGCATAA
>NZ_JAFMOS010000539.1 GCF_019049755.1 Rahnella perminowiae | reverse complement strand
ATTTCATCATGGCTGCTTTGTATCTATATCTTTCCCTCGTATGGCGTGTTGATAGGCGCGGCATCGGTAATCATCTGGATTCTCATTTTTGCGAAACTTACATCAAAATTTGATAAATACAAATAAAAAAATGAGTTAAAACGCATATGAAAACTATCTTACTTCGTTATGAAGCGAGTACCTGGAAGTATTGTGCACGTAATATTATTTTTAAAGATGAACGGCAACATTCGCGCTGAAACTGAAATGAATAACGATCTCTACACCAAAGACACTTTTATGTGTCCTTCGTGCAGAGATAATTCACACTCTCTTACTTACCCACATCCCCGTTCCATCCCCCGCCCAGGGCTGCGATCAGCTTGACGCTGGTGACCATCTGGGTGCTGAGCAGTGACAGGACGCTTTGCTGCTGAGTCAGGCTGGTGTTTTCAGTCGTTGCGACGTCGAGATAGTCGATCATCCCGGCCTGATACTGGTTGTAGGTCACGCGGGCGGACTCTTTGGCGGCATCGGCGGCGTTCTGCCGGGCGACCAGCTCGCTGTCCAGCGTGTGCAGTTCGACCAGATAATCTTCTACTTCCTGCATCGCGGTTAACACGCTCTGGCGATAACTGGCGACGTCGGCGTCATACGCGGCTTCGGCCTGTGCCACTTTGCCACGGGTGGAACCGAAATCCAGTACCGTCTGGCTGAGTTCCGGGCCTAAAGACCAGACGCGGTTTGGCAGCGAGAACAGATTGTGGAAGGCCGAGCTGGCGAAACCGCCGCTGGCGCTTAAGGTCAGATCAGGATAGTACGCGGCAGTCGCCACACCGACTGCGGCGTTGGAAGAGGCCATCGTACGTTCGGCGGCGGCGATATCAGGACGGCGCTGCAACAGTTGCGACGGAATCGCATCCGGCATCGCAGGCAGGTTGAGTTTGACGTCACGTGCCGCGAGGCTGAACTGTGCGGGGGGTTTGCCGATCAGTACGGCGATAGCGTGCTCAAGCTGGGCGCGCTGCCATTGCAGATCCAGCGCCGAGGCTTTGGTGCTTTCCAGCTGAGTTTGCGCCTGCGCCAGTGTGGCACGCGAGGTGCTGCCACCGGCATACTGGTTCTCAATCACGGTCAGATAACGCTGATAGGCATCGATGCTTTGCTTATACAACGCGATTTGCTGATCCATCACCCGCAACTGGAAATAATCCTGCGCCAGTTCCGACTGCGCACTGAGCGTGGCATCGGCCAGATCGGCCTTACTGGCCTGCGCGCTGGCGTCCTGTTCTTCTGCCGTGCGGCGCAGTTTGCCCCACAAATCCAGTTCCCAGCTTGCACTCAATTGTGCGGACTGGCTGTTGCTGGTGGAGGTTGATGTGCCGCTGCGCGTGCTGCCGACGGTCGCATCCACGGAAGGATACAAATCGGAACGCGCCTGTGTGACCAGTGCCTGCGCCTGTCGGTATTGCGCGGCATACTGCGCGACGTTCTGGTTGGAAATCTGCACCTGCGTCAGCAGCGATGACAATTCAGGATCCTGATACACCGCCCACCAGTCGCCTTTGGCCTGGTTATCTTTCGGGATGGCGGCGGTCCAGCCTTTGGCTTCTTTAAATGCCGTCGGCATCGCCACGTCAGGCCGCTGGTAATCAGGGCCGACGGCACAGGCGCTGACAAGCATGGCCAGCACCAGCGGGGCAAGACGGAACACCATAGAACGTGTTTTTTGCAGAGTCATCAGATTCGCTTCAGGGTAATGAGTTTCAGTGTGATCAGTCATGTGTACGGGCCTCCGGCGGCGTCGTGTGAGGACGCAGACGTTGCCACAGACGATGCGTCGCGCGGCTGGTACGATCCATATACAGGTAAACCACCGGCGTGGTGAATAACGTCAGGATCTGGCTCAACGCCAGGCCGCCGGCAATCGCCATCCCCAGCGGGCTGCGCAGATCCGCGTCACCACCGCTGCCCATCGCCAGAGGCAGTGCGCCGAAGAATGCCGCCAGCGTGGTCATCAGGATCGGACGAAAACGCATCAGACATGCCTGAGTGATCGCCTGTTGCGGCGTCAGACCGAGCCGTCGTTCGGCATCGAGGGCGAAGTCGATCATCATGATCGCGTTTTTTTTCACGATGCCGATCAGCAGCAGGATGCCAATCAGTGCGATCACTGTCAGTTGCGTACCCGTCACCAGCATCAGCAGCAGCGCACCAAGTCCGGCGGAAGGCAGCGTGGAAAGAATGGTCAGCGGGTGAATATAACTTTCATACAACATGCCGAGCACGATATATACCGCTGCCAGCGCGGCCAGGATCAACCACGGCATGGAACTGGCCAGCGCTTCAAATGCCTGCGCTGTCCCCGCATAACTGCCATGAACGGTATCCGGCAAGCCGATTTGCGCCATAGCGGTTTTCAGCGCAGCCTGGGCATCCTCCAGCGCATAGCCGTCAGCGAGATTGAATGCAATGGTGGTAGTGGCTGTCTGCCCCTGATGGGAAACCGACAGCGGTGCGTTGGCGCCACTGAAGGTGGCAAACGCGGACAGCGGCACCTGATCACCGGCTTCGGTCACCACGTATAACTGATGCAGGACATCCGGGTTGCTGGTGTAATCCGATGTCAGGTTCATCACTACATGATACTGGTTCAGCGTCTTATAGATCGTCGCGACCTGCCGCTGGCTGAAGGCGTTGTTGAGCAACGTGTCGATCATCTTCACGTTCACGCCCAGTTGCGTGGCGCGATCCCGGTCAATATTGAGCATGACCTCCTGACCGCCGGTCTGTGCATCGGAATCCACCCCGGTCAGTTGTGGCAATTTCGCCAGCGCTTTCTGCACCTTCGGTGCCCATTCACGCAGCACGGAAAGATCGTCAGATTGCAGACTGTACTGATACTGCGCGTTAGCGCTGCGTCCGCCGATGTGCAGATCCTGCGCGGCCATCAGGAACAGCTGCGCGCCCGGTTCTTTGCCCGTCGCCATCATCAGACGGTTAGCCACCTGGTTGGCGGTGGCAGTACGTTTGTCGAAATCTTTCAGTCGTACAAAGAAGGTCGCGGTGTTACGTGATCCGAAACCGCCGCTGCCCGCTGAACTCATCACCGCTTCGACCGCCGGATCATCCTGAATGATCTTGCTGTATTTCAGCACCTGCGGCTGGATCGACTGGAAGGAAGTATTCTGATCCGCACGCAACATGCCCATCAGCATCCCGGTGTCCTGGTCCGGGAAGAAACCTTTTTCTACTACGGTATAAAGATAGAAATTGAGGATCACGGTGAGAAACAACCCCACCAGCGTCATTAGCTGATGACGCATCACCCAGCCGAGCGCCGCAGAATAGGCCGCCAGCAGTTTGTTAAGGCCGCGTTCGATCATGCGGTAAATGCGCGGCTGACGTTTTTCCACCGGTGGTTTGCGTTTAAGGAAACGCGCACACAGCATCGGCGTCAGGCTCAGCGATACCAGCATCGAGATGATCAGTGAGACACTCAGCGTCACCGCAAACTCACGGAACAAGCGGCCGACAATGCTGCCCATCATCAGGATTGGGATGAATACGGCGATCAGTGACAGCGTCATCGACAGTACGGTGAAACTGACTTCCTGTGCACCTTTCAGCGCCGCACGCACGGGCCCCATTCCCTCTTCGATATGCCGGGTAATATTCTCCAGCACCACAATGGCATCATCGACCACGAAACCGGTGGAGATAATCAGCGCCATCAGCGAGAGGTTATCCAGGCTATAGCCGAGCAGATACATTACCGCGCAGGTGCCGATCAGTGACACGGGCAGCGCCACGGCGGGGATCAACACCGCATTCCAGTTACGCAGGAACACAAACACCACCGCGATCACCAGCAGCGTGGCTTCCAGCAGGGTCATTTCAGTATCACGCAAAGAAGCGGAAACGTTCGGCGAACGGTCAAGGGCCAGATTAAGCTGCACATCTCCTGGCAGACTTTCTTTCATCAGCGGCAGCGCGGCTTTAATCGCCTCAATGGTTTCAAGCATGTTCGCGCCAGCCTGCCGCGTCACGCCAATCATCACCGACGGCGTACTGTTGTAATACCCGACGTTATATTTGTCTTCGACAGAATCGTAAACATTGGCGATATCACTAAGCCGGATTGCCGAGCCATTGATGTAGGTGACAATCAGCGGTTTGTACTGCGCGGCAGTACTTTGCTGACCATTACCTTCAATCATCCATGACTGATCCGAACCTTGCAGCAAGCCTTTCGGCAAATTGCTGGTACTGTTGGCAATCGCAGTGCGAATGGTATCGAGAGAGATGCCATAAGACGTGACCGCCTCAGGACGCAAATCAATGCGCACGCCCGGCAGTGCAGAACCCACCAGTGAAACCTGACCGACGCCGTTGACCTGTGCGATTTTCTGTTGCAACTGGCTCGAGGCAATATCATACAGTTCACCTTTACTGCGCGTAGCCGAGGTCAGGGCCAGCATGATAATCGGCGCATCCGACGGGTTGGCTTTGCGGTAAGTTGGCAGCGACGGCATGCTGCTCGGCAATAACGCACGGGAGGCATTAATCGCCGCCTGCACGTCACGCGCCGCCCCATTGATATCGCGATCAAGATCGAATTGCAGGATAATGCTGGTCGAACTCTGCGAACTGCGCGAGGTCATTTCCGTGACACCGGCGATTTGCCCGAGCGCCCTTTCCAGCGGCGTAGCTACCGTTGCCGCCATGGTTTCAGGGCTGGCACCCGGCAGACTGGCACTGACCAGAATGGTCGGAAAATCCACCTGGGGCAGCGGCGCGACCGGCAGCAGGCGATACCCAAGCAAACCGAGCAGAAGTATCGCCATCGTCAGCAGTAATGTTGCGACCGGACGAAAGATGAAGAAACGCGAAATGTTCATTTATTCCGCCTGCTTCGCTGCACGCCGGTGACGTGGATTGAGGCGGTGAGAAAGCCGGTCAAACATCAGGTAGATCACCGGCGTGGAGAACAGCGTCAGGATCTGACTGAAGATCAGGCCGCCGACGATCACCAGCCCCAGCGGCTGACGCAGTTCCGCGCCGGATCCGCTCGCCAGCATCAGCGGCAGTGCGCCGAGCAAAGCAGCCATCGTCGTCATCATGATCGGACGAAAACGCAGTAAACACGCCTGATGAATCGCCTCACGCGGCGAAAGCCCCTGTTTATTTTCCGCATCCAGCGCAAAATCGATCATCATAATGGCATTCTTTTTCACGATACCGATCAGCAGGATCACCCCGATCAGCGCGATCAGGCTGAATTCCGTACCGGCAAAGATCAGCGACAGCAAGGCGCCCACCGCCGCTGATGGTAATGTGGACAGAATGGTCACCGGATGGATAAAACTTTCATACAGAATACCGAGCACGACATACATGGTCAGCAGCGCGGCAAGGATCAACCACAGCGTGTTGCCGGTGGCACTTTCAAACGACGCCGCCGCCCCCTGATAACGCAGGGTGATACTGTCCGGCATCGCGATATCGGCCACAGTCGTTTTAATCGCCTGTTGCGCCTGCTCCAGTGAATAACCGTCTTTGAGGTTAAACGACACCGTTACTGCCGGTAGCTGGTTGAGACGCGCCTGCAACAGCGCACCGGTGCGCATGTGGATTTTGGCAACCGACGTCAGTTTGACCATGCCATTGGTGGCACCGGCATTAGTGGTTGTGGTCGAGGTGCCGCTGTCAGACGTAGAAGATGTACTGCTGGTGGTGGTCGCCACCGTGCCGGAGGTCGAAGTACTGTTGTTAGTCGCCAGGTAGACATCGTCAAAAGAGGCCGGTGACTGCTGGAATTGCGGCGCCACTTCCAGCACGACGCGGTACTGATTCGCCTGGGTAAAGATGGTGGAAACCAGCCGCTGACCGAAAGCGTTGTACAGCGCAGTATCGACGTCAGATGCCGTGATCCCGTAGCGTGCAGCAGCATCGCGATCCAGTTCTACGTAAGCAATCTGCCCCTGATTTTGCAGGTTACTGACGACTTCGCTGAACTCAGGCAATGCACTGAGTTTCTCAATCAGCTTCGGTGTCCACTCCACCAGATTTTCGCTGTCGGAATCATCAAGCGTGAACTGGTACTGGCTTGGCGTCACCTGATCGTCGACGGTCAGATCCTGCGAAGCCTGCATATAAAGTGTAATGCCCGGTACGCCTGCGGTTTCCTGTTTCAGGCGCTCAATGATTGCCGGTGCACGTTCGCTGCGTTCATCAAAGGTTTTCAGGCTGATCTGCAAACGCCCGCTGTTCAGGCTGGTATTATTGCCGTCCACGCCGATGGTAGAGGAAACGCTTTCCACATCCGGATCACTGAGGATGGCAGCGGTCAGTAATTGCTGACGACGCCCCATTTCGCTGAAGGAGACATCCTGTGACGCCACGGTGATCCCCTGGATCATGCCGGTATCCTGCGACGGGAAGAACCCTTTTGGCACAATCACATACAGCAACGCGGTGAACACTAACGTCGCGGCGGCCACCAGCAGCGTGATCTTCTGATGGTTCAGCACCACGATCAGCATACGGTCGTAACCGGCGATCAGCTTGTCGAAAAACTCACCGCCTTTACGATAAAACTTGCTCTGTTTTTCTTCCGGCGTGTGACGCAGTAAATAGGCGCATAACATCGGTGTCAGGGTGAGCGACACGATCATCGACACCAGAATCGACACCGCCAGCGTAATGGCGAATTCACGGAACAGGCGCCCGACCACATCCCCCATAAATAACAACGGGATCAACACGGCAATCAGCGAGAAAGTCAGGGAAATAATGGTGAAGCCGATCTGCTGCGAGCCTTTCAGCGCCGCCTGCATCGGTGTTTCACCCTCCTCGAGTCGTCGTGAAATGTTTTCTACCACCACGATAGCGTCATCAATAACAAAACCGGTGGCGATGGTCAGCGCCATCAGCGAAAGGTTATTGAGGCTGAAACCGCACAGATACATCACGCCAAAGGTGCCGACCAGTGAGAGCGGCACGGCCACGCTTGGGATAAGCGTCGCCGCGACATTGCGCAGGAACAGGAAGGTGACCATGACCACCAGCGCAATAGACAGCAATAACTCAAACTGAACATCGCTGATCGAGGCACGGATGGTTTGTGTCCGGTCCGAAACCACGCTGATTTTGACGGACTCCGGCAGGGACTCCTGCAATTTCGGCAACTGTGCTTTGATAGCATCCACGACCTGAATCACGTTCGCGCCCGGCTGACGCTGAACGCTGATAATGATCGCCGGTTGCTTATTGGCCCATGCAGAAAGGTACTGATTTTCCGGTGCTTCGGAGAGCGTCGCAACATCGTGCAAACGCAACGCTGCCCCGTTTTCATAATTGATGATCAGATTGCCGTATTCATCTGCGGTGCGCAGCTGATCGTTGGCATCAATAGTGATGGAATGATGCGGGCCGTCAAAGCCGCCTTTGGAACCGTTGACGTTACTGTTGCCGATCAGCGTGTTGATAGTTTCCATGCTGAGGTTATGCGCCGCCAGCTTACGCGGATCTACCTGTACGCGGATCGCAGGCTGATTTCCTCCTGCCAGCGTCACCATACCGACGCCGGAAATTTGTGACAATTTCAGCGCCACGCGGGTATTCACCAGATCCTGCACTTTGGTCAGCGGCAGCGATTCAGACGTTGCGGCCAGTGTCAGCACTGCCGCATCCGCCGGGTTGACTTTTTTATAGGTCGGCGGATTCGGTAAATCGCTGGGCAGCAGGCTGTCAGCGGCATTGATCGCCGCCTGCACTTCCTGCTCAGCCACATCAAGGGACAAATCCAGCGAGAATTTCAGCGTGATAATGGAGGAACCGCTGGCGCTGGTGGAATACATCTGACTCAGCCCCGCCATCTGCCCGAGCTGACGCTCAAGCGGTGCGGTAATACCGGAAGCCATCACGTCCGGGCTGGCCCCCGGATACAGCGTGGTAACCTGAATGGTCGGGTAATCAACCTGCGGCAGCGCCGAAGTCGAGAGCATATTGTAGGCAAAAATTCCCGACAACAGCACGGCGACCATCAGCAGGATGGTCGCGACCGGCCGGAGAATAAAGAGGCGTGAAGGATTCATTTAGACCCGCTGTCTTTACCGGCAGTGTTTTGGTTTACCTGCGGAGCGACAGCCGTTTTATCCGCACCCGTCGTAGCCTTATCTACACCACCGCGTTGCTCACGTTCTTTCGACGAACTGCCTGCGGCGACAGCATCGTCTGAGCCTGGTGTCACAATCTCGACTTTAGTGCCGTTGTTCAGCCGGTCAATACCGGTAGTCACCACCTGCTCTCCCGGCGCTACGCCGGACAAAATCGCTACCTGGTCATCACCAAAATCCGGGCCGGATTTCACGCTGCGACGCTCAATGGTGCTGTCGGCTTTCACAATATAAACAAAGTCACCGTCACTGCTCAGTTGCAATGCCGCCGCCGGGATCACGGTGGTGTCTTTCAGCGTCGCCACCTGTAAGCGGGCGTTCACAAACTGGTTCGGATAAAGTTTTTCATCGGCGTTATCGAATAATGCTTTCAGCTTGATGCTGCCGGTACTGGTATCAATTTCGTTACTGATAAATTGCAGTTTCCCTTGTCCGAGCACTTCACTGCCGTTCTGATCAAAAGCCGTGGTTGGCAACAGATTTCCCCCACGCAACGCTTTCAGCAGGGTTTGCAGATTACTTTGCGGCACACTGAAAGTGACGGCGATAGGCTGAGTCTGGGTAATGGTAACAATGCCGGTAGTGGAGGAACTGGAGACCATATTGCCCGGATCGACCAGTCGTAAACCGACATGCCCGCTGACCGGCGCGGTAATTTTCGCAAATTCAATATTCAGTTTTGCGGCGGCGATTTGTGCCTGATCGGCTTTGACGGCACCGGCATACTGACCCGCGGTCGCGATCTGGCTTTCCAGATCCTGACGTGCCAGGGAATCCTGCGCATACAATTTGCGGTAGCGTGCCAGCGTCAGTTCAGCACTTTTCAACAGCGCCTGATTTTGGGCCAGTGAGCCCTGATATTGATCCAGCGTCGCCTGATAGCTGCGCGGGTCAATCTGCGCCAGTAACTGCCCCTGCGCCACTTTCTGCCCTTCGGTGAAGTACACCTTCATTAGCTGGCCATCAACCCGGCTGGTCACCGTCACCGTGGCATTCGCCACGACCGTACCCAGCGCGCGCAAATACACCGGCACGTCCGCCTGTGTGGCCTTTCCGGCCTGTACCGGTGTTGCCATCCCCGCCATCATCTGGCCGCGCATCGCGCGCATGCCGCTACGGCCCGGCTTTTTCTGGGCAGAAGGATCAGACGCACTGTGGTGAAAAGCAAAGAACCAGACCAGGATCGCGGCAACGATAATGGCGACAACAATCCACAGGAATGTGTGTTTTTTGGGACGAGACGAGGCAGTCGGCAGCATAAATTTCTTGGTTTCGCAGTAATAATGAGAAGAAAACAGCTGAAAAATGACCTTCAACCAGAGATTTTCAATATCAGTCAAAAACACATTATCTCTAAAAGCGTCAATGGCTGTTTTTAGGACAACGTAAAGATTTTGCTAACAATTAAGAATTTTTATTTCATTCAGCAGGATGAATGATACCCGCTAATTTATCCTTTCACGCCTGCTAATGTTAAGAACTAAATGAGAATGAATATTGAAGATGGCGACAGAAAAGCATCAGGAAGTGTCAGGCTGCTTTAGAATTTTGTCAGGAAAACCCGGGAATAGCGCGAAATTCGCTCTGCCCACACACCTTACAGGGTTATAAAACCAGAGCTAAATCCTGAAAATATGACCTATTGATAATTTATATTGTTTGCGCCAGCCGCGGCTTGATATGGTGAAATTTCTGATTGTTTTTCATCTCCATGCAGGGACTCAGGCGAATGCAGACAAAATTTCAATCCAGGCCGGTCATTGGGGTAACACTCGACAGTGAGGAGGCCGGTGGCTATGCCGATTATCCGTGGTATGCCTTGCGTCAGAACTATATGACCAGCCTGGCGGAATTGGGCGCGGTACCGCTGGCTTTGCCGCATCACGCGACGCTGGCCGATGAATACCTGGCGCTGTGCGATGCCATTGTCGTGACCGGCGGGGCATTTGACGTGCCGCCTGAACTGTTTAATGAACCACAAACCAGTGATCAGGTTCGCCTGAAACCCGCCCGTACCGAATTTGAAAAAGCCATCGTCAAAGGTGCCATGCAGCGCAACATGCCGCTGCTCGGGATTTGCGGCGGTCAGCAGTTGCTCGCCGTGTTAACCGGCGGCACGCTGTATCAGCATATTCCCGATGCGTTACCCGATGCCCTTGAACACAGCACCACCATTGACACCGAAAACGCAGGCGGAAAAAAACGTGCGCACCATCCGGTAGAAATCGTTGAAGGTTCGCTGCTCAGCCGCTGCGTGGATCGCGATAATTACGATGTTAACAGTTCGCACCATCAGGCGGTGAAAACCGTGGGGCCCGGTTGCATCGTGAATGCATATGCACCCGACGGGGTGATCGAAGGCATTGAATGCGAGGACTATGATTTTTGCCTCGGCGTGCAATGGCATCCTGAATATCAGCAAAATAAGCAGGACACACAGCTTCTTAATGCATTCGTGGCCGCCGCCTCACGTTATCAGCAGTCGATGCGCTCAGCAGGTAAAGCGATGACGGAGGCCATGAACGAGGTGATGGGTCGTTCGGGGGACGAACCGGCATGAGACAGGCGCAACTTAAGGCGCAAACGGAGCAGATACTGCGGGGTCTGCATATCGATCCGGCGGTTATTGCACACCGCACACTGCCGTATTTCGAAGACGTAAGTGAATACTTACTGGTGGAGACGGAAACCGATGCCGACACCGGTAGAATATACCGTCTGACCGCCCCCGCTTCTGCCGCCTGGCACACCATGAAACAGCATGCTGCCGCAGACGGCGTGGCCATTTATCTGGTTTCCGCCTACCGAAGCCTGAGTTATCAGGCTGATTTAATCCGCACCAAACAACATGCAGGCATTGCACCGGAAGTTTTCTTCACCTCACTGGCCCCGCCAGGATGCAGTGAACATCACACCGGCTGCGCGGTGGACATCAATACCCCCGGCTGCGATGAAGTGACAGGTGTTTTCGGCGAAACCGCGGCTTTTACGTGGCTGCAAAATAACGCTGCCCGCTTCGGGTTCGTGATGTCATTTCCGCAGGGTAATCCGTGGGGATTTATTTACGAGCCGTGGCACTGGTGCTGGCATCCGCAATAAAACACAGTGACCTGCGTCTCAGTTTCCATCACTAAAATTGTTGCCTGAAGATTTATCTGACAGGCCAATTTTCTGTTCCATTTTTCGAACAAATAAAACACACTATGTGTTCAACAGGTGTCTGCCAGACAGATGCCTGATTCCAACATCTTCTTATAAGTCATAAATTTCAATGCAATCAGATACCGTTTCGCGCAGGACAGCATGGCTTCGCGTTGTGATGATGGCTATTGCCGCATTCATCTTCAATACCACCGAATTTGTGCCCGTTGGGTTACTCTCCGACATCGCCGCCAGTTTCAATATGCAGACAGCACAGGTCGGCCTGATGCTGACCATTTATGCGTGGGTTGTCGCGCTGATGTCGCTGCCACTGATGCTGTTAACCCGCAATGTTGAACGAAAGCGCCTGCTGATCGTTATCTTTTGCCTGTTTATCGCCAGCCATGTGTTATCTGTCATTTCCTGGAGTTTCTGGAGTCTGGTGGCCTCACGCGTTGGTATCGCCCTCGCCCATGCCATTTTCTGGTCGATCACCGCCTCGCTGGCGATCAGGGTGGCACCGGCCGGTAAAAAGACGCAGGCACTCAGTATGTTAGCGACCGGCACCGCGCTGGCGATGGTACTTGGTTTACCGCTGGGCCGCCTGATCGGGCAGTATCTTGGCTGGCGTACCACCTTTATGAGCATCGGCATCGTTGCGCTGCTGACGCTGATTTGTCTGATTAAACTGCTGCCACCGTTGCCAAGTGAACATACCGGTTCCCTGAAAAGTGTGCCGATGTTATTCCGCCGCCCGGCACTGGTCGGTATGTATCTGCTTACCGCATTGATAGTGACCGCTCACTATACGGCGTACAGTTATATCGAACCGTTTATCCAGAGCGTGGCCCACATGGGTGAAAACTTCACGACTTTCCTGCTGCTTATTTTCGGCGGCGCCGGCATTCTCGGCAGCATTGCGTTCAGTTTGCTCGGCAACCGCTTCCCGGCTGCCATGCTCAGCGGCCCGATCTTACTGGTCACGCTTAGCATGCTACTGTTATTTGTGGCAGTCATGAATCCGGTCGCGATTTCAGTGCTTTGCGTGATCTGGGGGCTGGCGATGATGATTATCGGCCTGGCGATGCAGGTGCGCGTCCTGACGCTGGCGACCGACGCGACTGACGTCTCAATGGCATTGCTTTCCGGTATTTATAATATCGGTATCGGTGCCGGTGCACTTATCGGTAATCAGGTGAGTCTGCATCTGGAAATGAGCAACGTCGGCTACGCCGGTGGCCTGATCGGCTGCGTCGCATTCGTCTGGTGTCTGACAATTTTCAAACGCTATCCGCAGCTGAAAGCGACGAACTGAATACGGATTAGCAAAACGCTCAGACCGAATACGAACCCTGTATTCGGTCTTTTTTATACCCGTTGCTTCAACACGTTAGCGCAATAGCTTCAGATTACCGGTCAGCGATTTAATCCATTTTTCCGGCCCCACCAGCCCGACGCCATCTATAACTTCATCGTATAAATCCCGCAGCGGAAAAGCGGTTTCGTACTGTTCGAACTGATGCATAGTGCGGGCAAATGCCGGGAACGGCACCACGCCGTGCTCGCCTCCGGCATCCAGTGCTTTAAACATCAGCGCCTTAATGTGATCGGGCGTGGCCTGCAAAATGGGCAACGGAGTTTTAGAGATAGTATCGGTCGTGACGCCCTTCACATCGCTCAGAGAAGTGCCTGCCAGCATCGGGAATTTTGCTGCTAATCCGATACCAATCACACCTGCTGTATTTGCCAGTAATCCCGGCGGGAGTTCAGGATTGAGGATAATTGCCACCCGCAGGTTATTTGCCATTTTGTCCGCCCTTTTCATCATTATTGATGACAAAAATGATAGCGTTAAGCTGCGGAAAGGTGCTTTCTTTTTGCGCGGTAAAATGCCCTAATTTGGTTATCTCTTTCTAAAAATCACATTTAAAAGGCAGATTATGTCCATATCTGAAATTTCACCGGCAGACCTTCGCATTCTTAAACAGCTTCAGGGTTCGGGCAGAATGACCAATCAGGAGCTGGCCGAAAAAGTGGGCATGGCGGCATCACCCTGCTGGCGGCGCATGAAACAGCTGGAAGACAGCGGCGTGATCACCGGCTATCAGGCGAATATCGACCGGAAAAAAATCGGGCTGGGGTTGCTGGCCTTTATCCGGGTGAAAATCGACAGTCACAGCGAGGAAGATGCACAACGTTTCGAGTTACAGGTTGGCGCACTACCTTCGGTAATAGCCTGTTATGCCATTGCCGGAGACGCAGATTTTCTGTTGCAGGTGGTGGCGAAAGATCTCGACAGTTTTTCCAGTTTCGCGATGGAAGTGGTACGCCGCTTACCCGGCATCAAGGAGATGCAAACTTCGTTTGTGCTCAGGGAAATCAAACCGCTGGATGTACTGCCGCTGGAGGGAATTTAAGGACGATGCGACAAAAAACCCATCATTTTCGCGTATGCTGAAACCTCAAGTTTTCAACAGGGATGAGATAATGAGTGCTGATACAAGAACCGTAGAGATTCTGCAATACACCTTACAACCGGGTATGGGAGCCGCGTTTCATCGCATCATGAGTGAAATCAGCGTTCCCCTGCATCGCCGCTGCGCAATCGATGTCGTGTCATTCGGTAATTCGTTGCATAATCCGGACTGCTATTACCTGATCCGTGCATTTGAGAGTATCGAAAGTATGGATAAGATCCTGGAAGAGTTTTATGCAGGCGATGACTGGCGCCTCGGCCCGCGTGAAGAGATTATCGGTTGCATTGAAAACAGCCTGAAAACGATACTGATTTTGCCCCTGCAGAGTGTCGAGGGCTTGCGCGTACAGTGAATAATTTTGAATCAAATGCCGCTTTGAGGGCATGACAACTAGATAGTTATGCGATAAAATTTACATAAATATGCAAAATCCCTTTTACCCGACGCCGGTTTTGCGATATCAATATAGGCATTGAAACCTTAAGCAGACAGACCCCATTCATACAGGATCTAACGATGACAACTATTCTCAAGCACCTTCCGATTAATCAGCGTGTGGGGATTGCATTCTCCGGCGGTTTGGACACCAGTGCAGCCCTGCTGTGGATGCAGAAAAAAGGGGCCATCCCTTATGCCTACACGGCCAACCTGGGTCAGCCTGATGAAGACGATTACGATGCTATCCCACGTAAAGCGCTGGAATACGGTGCAGAGAAAGCCCGTCTGATTGACTGCCGTAAGCAGCTGGTTGCAGAAGGGATTGCCGCCATTCAATGTGGTGCATTCCACAACACCACCGCAGGTGTCACCTACTTCAACACCACACCGCTGGGCCGTGCCGTTACCGGTACCATGCTGGTGGCTGCGATGAAAGAAGATGGCGTCAATATCTGGGGTGACGGCAGCACGTATAAAGGTAACGACATTGAGCGCTTCTATCGTTACGGCCTGCTGACCAATGCTGAACTGAAAATTTATAAACCGTGGCTGGATACCGACTTTATTGATGAACTCGGTGGCCGTCATGAGATGTCTGAATTCATGATTCAGTCCGGTTTCGATTACAAAATGTCGACCGAGAAAGCCTACTCTACTGACTCCAATATGCTGGGCGCAACGCACGAAGCCAAGGATCTGGAATTCCTCGATTCCGGCGTCAAAATCGTTAACCCGATCATGGGCGTAAAATTCTGGGACGAGAATGTAGTCGTGAAAGCTGAAGAGGTGACTGTTCGTTTCGAGCGTGGTTATCCTGTTGCGCTCAATGGCATAACCTTTGATGACAGCGTTGAGCTGATGATGGAAGCCAACCGCATCGGTGGCCGCCATGGTTTAGGGATGAGCGATCAGATTGAAAACCGTATCATCGAAGCCAAAAGTCGTGGTATCTACGAAGCCCCGGGGATGGCACTGCTGCACATCGCTTACGAGCGTCTGCTGACCGGTATTCATAACGAAGACACCATCGAGCAATATCACGCAAATGGCCGTGTTCTGGGTCGTCTGCTGTATCAGGGCCGTTGGTTCGATCCACAAGCACTGATGCTGCGTGACTCCGCTCAGCGTTGGGTCGCCAGCGAAATCACCGGTGAAGTCACTCTGGAACTGCGTCGCGGCAACGACTACACCATCATGAATACCGTGTCTGAGAACCTGACTTACAAACCAGAGCGTCTGACCATGGAAAAAGGCGATTCTGTGTTCTCACCAGATGACCGTATTGGTCAGCTGACCATGCGTAACCTGGATATCACCGATACCCGCGAGAAATTGCAAAACTACGTTGAGACAGGCTTGCTGACTTCTTCCGCCTCTACCGGTTTACCGCAGGTGGATAACAACAACCTGCCGCGCGGATTGCAGGTGAAGAATAAGTAATTGCTGTTGGTTTAAACGAGCGGGCAGGATGATCATCATTACTGATGCCCTGCCCGCTCAATAATTTGCACCTAATGATTTCGTGTACGGCGTTCAATTAACTGATGTGTTTTCGGGTCGTAATAACGACTCGGCCAGATCACAGCAGGATGCACGCCAATCGCCTGACCAATCAGTATTTCCCCTTTCGGCCACGGACGCGAAAGCGCATTCGATAGCGTCGAAGAACTTAACCCCGCAGCCCGTGATACCGCCGCCAATGTCGTGCCCTTCTTACGCAACGCCGCAATAATATCTGCCTGATGCCAGTCTTGATTATTCATGAGTTTGTGCTCCTGTGGTCAGGATCACAGGGGAATGGGGGAAAGGTAAATAGGTAGGGTTATGTGAAGTTTTCATCATTCAATTTCCAGTGGATTAGTTGTAAAGCTACCACTGGAGTTCTCACGCTCTTGGGTGGTAGCCCAGACGGGGGTGAGAATACCGGCTCCACTAGCTACCGGCCTGACCGAAGTCAGCCCCGCCTGAGCCACCATAGAACGTCATAAATACTATCAAAAGTATGTATAACGGGTAGGCAAAAGCGGTGACGCAAAATTTATGCTGTCACTAGTAGAGTAGACGGGTTCTCACGCCCGGCTGCGGATTTTGCCGCAGCGACGCGACTATAGCGTAAAGCGCGTGACTAAACCAAGTGGCTAAGAACGAAACTGAGGTGATGATTCCAGATAAATTTAATGGTTTGCAAGGAGTTGCAGAAGTCGCAGGCGTGCTCCTCCCCCTGCGAAGGGGGAGGCTGGGTGGGGGTTTAGCAAACCATAAAATAGTAAAAGCTTCCGCATTCCGATCTGCTCTTAATCCCCCACCCCAACC
>NZ_JAFMOS010000540.1 GCF_019049755.1 Rahnella perminowiae | reverse complement strand
AACTTCAGCTGCTCTGTTAGCATTGATTTAGCGACGGACTTATGGAGACTTCCTGCTGATTCATAAGGGTTAATGATGTTTCCACACATAAGCGTCATTTTGCTGCGCTGGAATTTTCCTAAACAAAAATAGTTTGTTTTGCTGGATCGATTCACCTGTCCATGTCTTATGGAGCATTATGCTAGTCTCAAAATGACAGCGTTGTTAAATGACAGAAAAAGCGTCGCCGACAATGGCTGGACAACCGGTGTTGCACGCCTACTGACTTTTACTGTAAATAAATAATAAAGGATTGTTTCATGGCTCATCTCGATCCCGATTTACGCAATGTTATCTGGTACAACCAACTGGGTATGAAGGACGTTGATAAAGTCGGTGGCAAGAACGCATCCCTCGGGGAAATGATCACCAACTTGTCTGATCTGGGTGTTTCAGTTCCCAATGGCTTTGCAACGACGTCGCAGGCATTTAATGATTTTCTCGATCAGAGCGGTGTAAACCACCGAATCCATGAGTTACTGGATAAAACAGATGTTGACGATATCGGGCAATTAACCCAGGCGGGTACGCAAATCCGCCAGTGGATCATTGAGACACCGTTCCAGCCTGAACTTGAGAAATCGATCCGTGAGGCCTATCAGCAGTTATGCGAAGGTGAGCCTGATGCGTCATTCGCGGTTCGTTCTTCCGCAACAGCCGAAGATATGCCTGATGCGTCATTTGCGGGGCAACAGGAAACCTTCCTTAATGTTCAGGGATTCGATGCCGTACTGACCGCAGTGAAGCATGTTTATGCTTCCTTATTTAATGACCGTGCCATTTCTTATCGTGTGCATCAGGGTTACGATCATCGCGGTGTGGCGCTTTCTGCCGGTGTACAGCGTATGGTGCGTTCTGATCTGGCTTCTGCGGGGGTGATGTTCACTCTGGATACCGAATCTGGTTTTGATCAAGTCGTCTTTATTACCTCGGCTTATGGTCTGGGTGAAATGGTTGTTCAGGGCGCGGTTAACCCTGATGAGTTTTACGTACATAAGCCTACGCTGGAAAAAAATAAGCCCTCTATTGTCCGCCGCACGATGGGCTCGAAGAAAATTCGCATGGTATATGCGCCAAGCCAGGAACACGGCAAACAGGTACAGATTGAAGATGTGCCGGCTGAACAGAGCACCCGTTTCTCCCTGACGGATGACGAGGTGCAGGCGCTGGCACGCCAGGCATTATTGATTGAAAAACACTATGGCCGTCCGATGGATATCGAATGGGCGAAAGACGGTCATAACGGCAATCTTTATATCGTGCAGGCGCGTCCGGAGACTGTTCGTTCCAACGGTCAGGTGATGGAACGCTATCAGTTGAATGGTAACAGCAAAGTATTGGTAGAAGGCCGCGCTATAGGCCATCGTATTGGTGCCGGGCCGGTAAAAATCATTCATAATATCAGCGAAATGCATCACGTTAAGGCAGGCGATATTCTGGTGACTGACATGACGGATCCTGACTGGGAGCCCATCATGAAAAAGGCGTCAGCCATTGTCACCAACCGTGGCGGACGGACCTGTCACGCCGCTATCATTGCGCGTGAACTGGGTATTCCTGCGGTAGTCGGTTGTGGTGATGCCACTGAAAAATTGACAGAAAATCAGAAAGTGACCGTTTCCTGTTCTGAAGGCGATACCGGTTATGTCTATCAGGATGAGCTGGACTTTAGCGTCCAGAGTTCTGCCATTGATGAACTGCCAACTTTACCGCTGAAAATCATGATGAATATCGGCAATCCCGATCGCGCCTTCGACTTTGCCTGTCTGCCGAATGAAGGTGTCGGGCTGGCGCGTTTAGAATTTATCATTAACCGCATGATTGGTGTGCATCCGAAAGCATTGCTGGAGTTTGATCAGCAACCTGCCCAATTGCAGGAAACCATCAATAAAATGATTCAGGGCTATGACAGCCCGCGTGAATATTATGTGGCACGTCTGACTGAGGGGATCGCGACACTCGGCGCAGCATTCTGGCCGAAACGGGTGATTGTGCGTTTGTCAGATTTTAAATCAAATGAATATGCCAATCTGGTGGGCGGCGAAAAATACGAACCTCATGAAGAAAATCCGATGCTGGGTTTCCGTGGTGCAGGCCGTTATGTCTCTGACAGCTTCCGCGAGTGTTTCGCACTGGAATGTGAGGCAATGAAGCGTGTCCGTAATGATATGGGGCTGACGAATGTTGAAGTGATGATTCCGTTTGTTCGTACTGTGGCGCAGGCTGAAGCTGTCGTCAAAGAGCTGGCCAGTCAGGGGCTGAAACGGGGCGAAAATGGCCTGAAAGTGATTATGATGTGTGAAATTCCATCCAATGCCTTACTGGCGGATCAGTTCCTTGAACATTTCGACGGTTTCTCTATCGGCTCCAACGACATGACTCAGCTTGCACTTGGGCTGGATCGTGATTCAGGCGTTGTCTCTGAACTCTTTGATGAACGAAACGAAGCTGTTAAAGCCCTTTTGTCGATGGCAATTAAAGCCGCTAAGAAGCAGGGGAAATATGTCGGTATTTGTGGACAGGGGCCTTCAGATCATCAGGATTTCGCACAGTGGCTGATGGAAGAGGGGATCGACAGTTTATCACTGAATCCGGATACCGTAGTACAAACCTGGCTGGCGTTAGCCGAAAGTAAATAAATTCCTAATGCCTGACATTTAGGGCTGTCACTTACAGGTGGCAGCCTTTTTTTACGGGTTGCGTAAATGACGGGAATAAAAATATAGGTTGCAGGACTATGGGGGGAAATAGAACTGTAAGGCAAAAAAGTAAAAAAAAAAGCCCGTCATAGCAGACAGGCAAAGACTACACACAGCAATTTGGGATATACCAGCTCAGGGGAAAGCTTGTATATAAATCAGTGGGTTGAAATCCGAACTGTTAATAATACTAAGTTTCCCAAGGTATTTAGTCTGTAAGAATTCTCCTAATAGGTATTATTCTCATGCTAATTGATGTGAAGGGAGTTTTTAGTAGGCGTAATTTCAGGAAAGAAGCACAAATAAAGAAAAGGCGCTGCCCGCTTGAATTAACAGGGGACAACGCCTGTGGCACGTTAAAGTGAAATGAAATTATTCATCCAGTGCTTTCAGTGCTTCTTCAGGTGCCATGTCAGGTTCCGGGGCCTCATTGACCCAAAGCGAAATCAACCGATAGGAGACGGCCAGTACAACCGGTCCGATAAACAGGCCAATCATACCGAAAGCAAATAAGCCACCAATAACACCGGACAAGATAAGCAGCATGGGTAAATCCGCACCCATGCGGATCAGAACCGGGCGCAGTACGTTATCCAGGGATCCGACCACGCAACTCCATACCAGCAAGACGGTGCCCCAGGTATTATCGCCGGACCAATACAGCCAGATGATGGCCGGAATCAATACCAGCAGTGGCCCGATTTGTGCGACACAACATACGAACATCACGACAGTCAGCACGGTAGCGTAAGGAATACCCGCGATGGCCAGCCCGATGCCGCCAAGAACAGACTGTACAATTGCAGTGACAACCACACCGAGCGCTACGGCGCGGATGGCTTGTCCGGCTAAAATAACCGCGGCATCACCGCGTTCGGCAGCAAGACGAACTGCGAAATGGCGGATCCCCATCGCAACTTGTTCACCACGGCTATAAAGAAGGGCGCTGAATAACAGCATCAGCGAACAGTGCACGATAAAGCGTCCAAGATGTCCGGCCTGGACGACGAACCACGACGCTGTCTGCCCCACATAAGGCTGCATTTTGCTCATCAGCGCATTCCCGCCACCATTAATCAGCGCATGCCAGCCGATGTAAAGTTTATGACCGACCAGAGGAATGGAGTTCAGCCAGTGGAAATCGGGCATGTGCAATATGGAAGGATTACTCGCAACGGCGACCAAAGGTGCGCCATTCTCAATGGCGCTGCTGACCAGTAAGGCAATAGGCAAAACGAATAAAAGGATCAACAGCAGTGTCATGATGATGACAGCCAGAAAACGGCGTCCCCACAGAACCTTTTGTAGTTTGATCATCAGCGGCCAGGTGGCGATAACCACCATACCAGCCCAGGCGAAGCCCAAAATGAAAGGCTGAACCACCCAGATGCTGGCAATTGTCATCAGGGCAATAAACAGCACCCCGAACATGATCTGGGGTAAGTCATAACGTTTAATTGGGAGATTCATTCATGTTTCTCAATGTGATAAACGAAGTCAGGCACGAACCCTGTGCCTCCAAACACTTTATTCATAAACAGGATGCTAAAAATAAGCATGGAACATACGGCTGCTTTTGGATAGCCCTCCACACAATAAGTTGCAAGACGTTATTACTGTAAGTGTTTTTTGTGGCGCGTCATGAAACATCTGCAACAAAGATGAACCAGACGGAGCGCTTAAAAACGAAGTATGTTAGTTTTTATTCCGGGTAAAGAATAGGGTGGATCTGCCGGGCAGATCCGGTAGAACGCCTCGGGCCCGCCAGGCATACAACAAAGACAGAGTCATAATTCAATGATCCCACAGATTTCTCAGGCACCGGGTGTCATCCAACTGGTGCTCGATTTTTTGGAAGCGTTAAAAAGCAACGGTTTTACGGGTGATGTTACAACAACTTATGCCGACAGACTGACGATGGCGACGGACAACAGCGTCTATCAGTTGCTGCCGGATGCGGTCTTATTCCCGATTGCAACGTCAGATGTGGCATTGATTGCCCGTCTTGCCGGGCAGGAACGTTTTAAAACGCTCGTTTTCACTCCACGCGGAGGCGGTACCGGTACCAACGGGCAGTCATTGAACCGCGGCATTGTGGTTGATATGTCCCGTCATATGAACCGCATCCTGGATATCAACCTGGAACAGGGCTGGGTCAAGGTTGAAGCCGGTGTAATTAAAGATCAGCTTAATGATTATCTGCGACCGTTCGGCTTTTTCTTTTCACCTGAGTTATCAACCAGTAACCGTGCGACGCTGGGGGGTATGATTAACACGGATGCGTCCGGTCAGGGGTCGCTGGTTTACGGTAAAACGTCTGATCACGTTCTTGGTGTTCGTGCGATTGTGCTCGGTGGTGAGATGCTGGATACCACCGCTATTCCGACGGCGCTGGCTGATAAGCTGGGCGAAGAGGATTCAGTCATCGGGCGGATTTACCGCACTGTGTTGGACAGTTGTCGCGATAACCGTGCGCTGGTGATCGAAAAATTCCCGAAACTTAACCGCTTCCTCACAGGCTACGATCTGCGCCATGTACTGAGTGACGATCTGCAGACCTTCAACCTGACACGTATTCTGACCGGTTCAGAAGGCTCGCTGGCCTTTATCACCGAAGCACGCCTGAATATCACGCCAATCCCCAAAGTGCGTCGCCTGGTCAATATCAAATACGATTCCTTTAATTCAGCGCTACGTAATGCTCCTTTTATGGTGGAGGCTAAGGCGCTCTCGGTTGAAACTGTGGACTCCAAAGTGCTGAATCTGGCTCGTGAAGATATTGTCTGGCACAGCGTTCGTGATTATATCAAGGACGTTGAAGGCTTCGACATGCAGGGGCTGAATATTGTTGAATTTGCCGGAGATGATGCCGACCTGATTGAAACCCAGGTCAGTGCGCTGTGCGAACGTCTGGATAGCCTGATAAGTGATAAAGAAGGCGGTGTTATCGGTTATCAGATTTGCGCCGATCTGGCCGGTATCGAGCGTATTTATAATATGCGTAAGAAAGCCGTCGGTCTGTTGGGCAATGCAAAAGGGCAGGCTAAACCCCTGCCGTTTGCAGAAGACACCTGCGTGCCCCCTCAGCATCTGGCGGATTACATTGTTGAATTTCGGGCGTTACTCGACAGTCATCATCTCAGTTATGGCATGTTCGGGCACGTGGATGCGGGCGTATTGCACGTGCGTCCGGCGCTGGACATGTGCGACCCGCAACAGGAGATATTGCTCAGGCAAATCTCTGATGAAGTTGTCGCGCTGACCGCGAAATACGGGGGGTTACTCTGGGGAGAGCACGGAAAAGGGTTCCGTGCGGAATACAGTCCGGCGTTCTTTGGTGAAGCGCTGTTCCATGAACTGCGTCGGATCAAAACCGTATTCGATCCGGATAACCGCCTCAATCCCGGCAAAATCTGTGCACCGCTTGAGTGTGACGAGCCGATGATGAAAGTTGATGCGCCAAAACGCGGAACCCTCGATCGCCGTATTCCGCTGGAAGTCCGTCAGTCATTCCGCGGCGCGATGGAATGTAATGGTAACGGCCTGTGCTTTAACTTTGATGTGAAAAGTCCGATGTGCCCGTCAATGAAAATCACGGGCAGCCGTATCCACTCTCCAAAAGGTCGCGCGGGTCTGGTACGTGAATGGTTGCGTTTATTGTCAGAACAAGGTGTAGATCCGCTGGCGCTTGAGAATGCGTTGCCGGAAAAAGGCATGAGCTTGCGCAGCCTGATTGACCGTACACGTAATACCTGGCATGCCAATAAAGGGGAATATGATTTCTCCCATGAAGTGAAAGAGGCGATGTCCGGTTGCCTGGCCTGTAAAGCCTGCTCGACACAGTGCCCGATAAAAATTGATGTGCCGGGCTTCCGCTCGCGTTTCCTGCAGCTTTACCACACCCGCTACCTGCGCCCGGCCCGCGATCATTTTGTCGCAGGCGTTGAAAGCTACGCTCCCCTGATGGCCAAAGCCCCTAAGGTGTTCAATTTTTTCCTCAGGCAGCCCTGGTTACGGGAGATGAGCCGGAAAAGCATCGGCATGGTGGATTTGCCTTTACTGTCTTCTCCGACCCTTCGGGAGCAGTTATCAGGGCATCGTGCCAGTAAGATGACACTTGAACAACTGGAGGCCATTCCTCCGGCACAACGGGGTGAATACGTGCTGGTAGTCCAGGATCCCTTTACCAGTTTTTACGACGCACAGGTCGTTGCTGATTTTATCCGTCTGATTGAAAAACTGGGCCTTAAACCCGTTCTGCTGCCTTTTTCACCTAACGGCAAAGCGCAGCATATAAAAGGTTTCCTGACCCGTTTTGCCAAAACAGCGAAGAAAACGTCCCTGTTCCTTAACCGTGTATCACAGTTGGGAATGCCGATGGTGGGTGTCGATCCTGCGCTGGTACTGTGTTACCGCGATGAATATAAAGAAATTCTCGGGGATACGCGCGGATCCTTCCAGGTTCAACTCGTGCATGAATGGCTGGATACCTGGCTGGCGGAGCGTCCGGCGCAACAGCAAAGTGGCGAGGCCTGGTATCTGTTCGGACATTGTACGGAAAGCACTGCCCTGCCAAACAGTAGCAAACAGTGGGGCGATATCTTTGCCCGCTACGGTGCGAAGCTGGAAAACGTCAGTGTCGGGTGCTGTGGAATGGCAGGGACGTATGGTCATGAAACTAAAAATCTTGAAAACTCTCTGGGGATTTATGAGCTTTCCTGGCACACCGCTTTGCAACGGTTACCGCGCCAGCGCTGTCTGGCAACCGGCTATTCCTGTCGCAGCCAGGTAAAACGCATCGAAGGCAACGGCGTTCGCCATCCTTTACAGGCCTTGCTGGAAATCATTCCCTAACCATAAGGAAGCATTATGTCATTCTGGAAACGGAGTACCACGCTGGAAACCCTGAATCAGCGCAGTCAGGGATGTATGGTGGGGCATGTGGGGATTAAGTTCACGCAACTGGGTGAGGATTTCCTTGAAGCAACCATGCCGGTAGATGCACGCACTACCCAGCCATTTGGCTTGCTGCACGGCGGCGCATCCGTTGTTCTGGCGGAAACCATGGGGTCGATGGCAGGTTATTTATGCTGTGAAGGGAATCAAACCGTGGTGGGAGTGGAAATTAATGCCAGCCATATGCAGTCTGCAAGGGAAGGACACGTGCGCGGTGTCTGCCGCGCATTGCGCACCGGTCGCCGCAGCCAGGTCTGGCAGATTGAGATTTTTGATCAGAAAGGGAATCTGTGCTGTGTATCGCGGCTGACGACCATGGTGATCGATCATTGATACGCGTTATTAATCAATCCTGATCACGGAGTCAGACACGTAACAAGCGGATGCATGATGAATGTATCCGCTTTTTTATTGGGCTGAACAAAACTGGCTAACGTATTGAAAATAAATTAAAGCTGAAAAGGAACACGTTTGGCGAAGTCAGTTTGAAATGCCGTTGCTTTTTCCCAGATGCCCATCATGGCATAATACTGACAAATGAGTTTTAACGTGTGCCGCGCAAAATGGTAACTCTGAACACGGAAGAGTTCACAACGTACCACGCTGTTGATTTCCAGGATCAGGCGGTTATGCAATTTGCATAAAGCATGAAGATAACTGTGATCATCTCCGTTCTGCAGGCACAGATTGGCCATATCGAGGCAAAGGCTGTTGAAGCGTTTGAGCTGACAAAGATGCGCATCCGGGCGTCGTAAGGCAGCATCTGCCATATAAAAATCCACGGTGGCATCGCGGACACTTGATTTATATTCGTCGATCTTGCCTTGCAACCACGCATTTACCGATTGAGTCATTCTCAATATTCCGGGTTATCTGAATGATAATCATTATCAAATAATAAACATCATATTGGCAAAAAATCGCCGGATCAACGTTTTCATGCGCTTTTTTTATTTTTGTGGGGCTTAAGGCAGTAAGCAAAAAGAGCTTTAATTCTTCGGATATGGCTAATTCATAAATAGGCATTTCCGATGAATGTTTTATAATAGATACATTGAAAGCTATTAAACCTTACCTTTTATAAGGTTTATTTTAATTTTTAACAAAAAATTGACAACTTATTCAATCAGTTGATGGTTGCGGTGTTCAAGACCCGCCAGCGGCCGGATGTAAAGACGACGCACATTGAGTGTCTTTCCTCGTGTGTCATCGCTATACCCTCTTAAAACAAGAGGTTGAAGTG
Organism: Rahnella perminowiae; assembly: GCF_019049755.1. Classification (GTDB taxonomy): domain Bacteria; phylum Pseudomonadota; class Gammaproteobacteria; order Enterobacterales; family Enterobacteriaceae; genus Rahnella; species Rahnella perminowiae. The sequence goes on along the minus strand of NZ_JAFMOS010000540.1, from coordinate 7,658 downwards.
ATTAACGTTATCACTAGAATAGAGACAATAGGTCTTGTCTATGACCGTAAAATTATGAGGTAAGACAGATGCAAACTGAAACTGTCGGCTCTTTCTCTTTAGACGACAACGTATGGCAAGGTGTTAGCCTGACTGATTCTGCAGCGAAACAGATTAATACTCTGGTGGCACAGGATCCCGAAGTTAAAGGTCTTCAGCTCTCCGTGAAACAGTCGGGGTGTGCCGGCTTTGGCTACGTTCTGGATTTAACCAAACAACCGGCCAGCGATGACCTGGTGTTTGAACATGACGGCGCTTTGCTGTTTGTTCCGCTGAAGGCCATGCCTTTCATCGACGGAACCGAGGTGGATTTTGTCCGCGAAGGACTCAATCAGATATTTAAATTCAATAATCCTAAAGCTCAGCATGCCTGCGGGTGTGGTGAAAGTTTCGGCGTTTAAAACTTTCAGTTTCTAAGATTATTGTAAACAAAGCGATGTAACCAACATGTCACGAAGCAACGTAGAAATTCCAGATGATGTGCAGTCTTGGGTCGGCGAGGGGACGAATTACAAGGAAGGGTTCTTTACCCAGCTGGCAACCGATGAATTAGCATCAGGCATCAACGAAGATGTAGTGCGTGCGATTTCCGCAAAGCGCAACGAGCCTGAGTGGATGCTGGAGTTCCGTCTGCAGGCTTATCATGCCTGGTTGAAAATGGAAGAGCCACACTGGCTGAAGGCGTACTATACGCCTCTGGATTACCAGGATTACAGCTACTATTCCGCGCCATCCTGTGGCAGCTGCGATGATAGCTGTGGCTCACAACCGGGGGCGACGCAGCAATCTGGCGGCGAATCCCTGGGGGTTCCTGCGGGCGAAGCAAACAATTATCTGACCAGCGAAGTTGAAAAGGCTTTCGAACAGCTGGGCGTTCCGGTTCGTGAAGGTAAAGAAGTCGCTGTCGATGCGATTTTTGACTCCGTTTCTGTCTCCACAACGTATCGCGAAAAGCTGGCTGAATCGGGCGTCATTTTCTGCTCATTCGGTGAAGCTATTCATGAATATCCTGATCTGGTGCGTAAATACCTCGGTACCGTTGTTCCCGCTCAGGATAACTTTTTTGCGGCACTGAATGCGGCTGTAGCTTCTGATGGTACGTTTGTTTATGTGCCAAAAGGTGTGCGCTGCCCGATGGAGTTGTCGACCTACTTCCGCATAAATGCCGCGAAAACCGGTCAGTTTGAACGTACGATCCTGATTGCTGATGAAGGCAGTTATGTCAGTTACATCGAAGGCTGTTCCGCACCGGTGCGTGACACCTATCAGCTCCATGCTGCGGTGGTTGAAGTGATCCTGCACAAAGACGCGGAAGTGAAATATTCCACAGTGCAGAACTGGTTCTCCGGTAGCAAAGACAGCAGCGGCGGTATTTTAAACTTCGTGACTAAACGTGCATTGTGCGAAGGCGCAGGCTCGAAGATGTCCTGGACCCAGTCTGAAACCGGCTCAGCCATCACCTGGAAATACCCGAGCGTTATTCTCAAAGGGGATAACTCAATTGGTGAATTCTTCTCGGTTGCGCTGACCAGCGGTAAACAGCAGGCGGATACCGGTACCAAAATGATCCACATTGGTAAAAACACCAAGTCGACCATTATCTCCAAAGGTATTTCCGCCGGTCACAGCCAGAACAGCTACCGCGGTCTGGTGAAGATCCTGCCAAGTGCAGAAAACGCCCGCAACTTTACGCAGTGCGATTCCATGCTGATTGGTGCCGACAGTGCCGCGCATACGTTCCCGTATGTTGAAGTGCGCAATAATACGGCTCAGCTGGAACATGAAGCCACGACGTCAAAAATCGGCGATGACCAGCTGTTCTACTGTCTGCAACGTGGTATCAGCGAAGATGATGCTATTTCCATGATTGTAAATGGTTTCTGTAAAGATGTCTTTTCTGAGCTGCCGCTAGAGTTTGCTGTCGAAGCACAGAAACTGCTGGCGATCAGCCTTGAACACAGCGTCGGTTAATTCGCCGTACGCTCTCCTGACGTCGCAGCAGGGTGTGAGATGCACGACGCACAGGTTTGAGTTCATTAAAGTCACAGCATAAACAGAATTAAGGCGCGCAGGCGCAAACTCAAGGATACGTATGTTAAGCATTAAGAATTTGAAGGTCCGTGTCGAAGAAAAGGAAATTCTGAAAGGACTTGATCTGGAGATTAAACCGGGTGAAGTACACGCCATTATGGGGCCGAACGGCTCAGGCAAAAGTACGCTCTCCGCGACACTGGCTGGCCGTGAAGATTACGAAGTGACTGACGGTTCCGTGATCTTCAACGGTAAAGATTTGCTGGAACTCGCCCCGGAAGACCGCGCGGGTGAAGGTGTGTTTATGGCTTTCCAGTATCCGGTAGAAATCCCGGGCGTAACCAACCATTTCTTCCTGCAAACTGCAGTGAACGCGGTGCGTAAATATCGCGGCCAGGAACCGATGGATCGCTTTGACTTCGCAGATTTCATCGAAGAAAAAATTGCGATGCTGAAGATGCCTGCCGATTTGCTGACCCGTTCAGTGAATGTAGGTTTCTCCGGTGGTGAGAAAAAGCGTAACGATATTCTGCAAATGGCGGCGCTTGAGCCAAACCTGTGCATCCTTGATGAAACTGACTCCGGTCTGGACATTGATGCGCTGAAGATTGTTTCTGATGGTGTTAACACACTGCGTGACGGCAAGCGTTCATTCGTTATTGTCACCCACTACCAGCGTATCCTCGACTACATCAAGCCTGACTACGTGCACGTTTTGTATCAGGGCCGCATTGTTAAATCCGGCGATTTCACCTTGGTTAAACAGTTAGAGGAGCAAGGTTATGGCTGGCTTACCGACGAAGAGTAATGTCCCTGCGGCGGGCAGTTCGCACGCCATGCAGCAACTTTACCGCCTTTTTGAAAGCCGCGGGGGGGAGCAGTCGCCCCACGCGCATGCCCATTGGCAACAGGTGTTGCGCCTTGGTTTTCCGCACGCAAAACTGGAAGACTGGAAATACACGCCGGTTTCCTCACTGCTGGGTAATCAATTCTTCGCTCCTCAGCAGCAGGCGCTGACGGTTGAGAAAATCAAATCTCTGGCGTTGCCGCTGGATTGTTACCGCCTGGTTTTCGTGGATGGTCGTTTCGATGCGAGCCTCAGCGACAGTGATACCGGTGCGTTTGAAATTGAAAAACTGAACGCGTCCGGGCAACAAACATTACCGGATCCGATTCAGTCAGAGGTGTTTTTACATCTGACAGAAAGTCTGGCGCAGGATTCTTTCTCCGTGCGTTTGCCTGTGGGCAAGCAGGCTGATAAGCCGTTGTATCTGCTGCATCTGAGCAGTGGTCGTGAGCAGTCACGCGAAATGAATACCGTTCATCATCGTTATCATCTGGCGATTGAAAATGGCGCGAATGCTGAAGTGATTGAACATTACCTGAGTCTGAATGAGCAGGGGCATTTCACCGGTGCACGTATGACGGTAAATGTGGGCGATAATGCAGATTTCACGCATTACAAACTCGCATTTGAAAGCCAGGCCAGTTTCCACTTTTCGCATAATGATCTGGTCATCGGGCGCGATGCCCGTGTTTCCAGCCACAGCTTCCTGCTGGGCGCGGGTCTGACCCGTAATAATACCAGTGCGCAGCTGAACGGCGAAAACAGCAATCTGGATATCAACAGTCTGGTTCTGCCGGTTGATTCTGAAATTGCCGATACACGCACATATCTCGAACACAACAAAGGTTATTGCAACAGCAACCAGTTGCATAAAGTGATTGTCAACGATCGTGCTAAAGCGATTTTTAACGGCATGATCAAAGTGGCTCAGCACGCACTGAAAACGGACGGAAAAATGACCAACAACAACTTGTTGCTGGGCAAACACACTGAAGTTGATACCAAACCTCAGCTGGAAATTTATGCCGATGACGTGAAGTGCAGCCACGGTGCGACAGTGGGTCGTATTGATGACGAACAGCTTTTCTATCTGCGTACCCGTGGGATTAGCGGGCAGGATGCTCAGCAAATGATCATCTTTGCTTTTGCCGCTGAACTGACGGAAGCCATTGAGAATGAAACCCTGCGTGAAGTCGTCATTGCCCGTATTGCAGGCAGACTAAATCGAGGTAAGTAATGAGTTTTCCACTGGAAAAAGTACGTAGCGATTTCCCTGTGCTGAGCCGTGAAGTTAACGGCCAGCCGCTGGCCTATCTCGACAGCGCGGCCAGTGCACAGAAACCGCATCAGGTCATTCAACGTGAAATGGCTTTCTTCGAGCAAGGTTATGCTGCGGTTCACCGTGGCATTCATACCATGAGCGCGGAAGCGACGGAGCAGATGGAAAACGTCCGCACTCAGGCCGCCCGTTTCATGAATGCCGCATCGGCGGAAGAAATTGTCTTCGTCAAAGGTTCCACGGAAGCCATTAACCTGGTCGCCAATACCTGGGGGCGTGAGTTTTTACACGCCGGCGACCACATCATTCTGACTGAAATGGAACACCACGCGAACATCGTGCCATGGCAGATGCTGGCAAAAGAACGTGAGCTTCATATTGATGTCTGGCACCTGACACCGGAAGGTGAGCTGGATTTATCACAGCTTGAATCACTGATCACGCCACGCACAAAACTGCTGACGTTAGCGCATGTTTCCAATGTATTAGGCACGGTTAACCCGATCGAAAAAATCATTCCGCAGGCTAAAGCTGCCGGCCTGACCGTTCTGGTCGATGGTGCGCAGGCGGTCATGCATCAGGCGGTTGATGTGCAGGCGCTGGGCTGTGATTTCTATGTCTGGTCAGGGCATAAACTCTACGGCCCGACCGGTATTGGTATCCTGTACGGGCGCAAAGCCCTGCTGGATCAGATGCCGCCGTGGGAAGGTGGTGGCTCGATGATCAAGCATGTCAGCCTGACAGAAGGCACCACTTTCACGGCAGCTCCATGGCGCTTTGAAGCCGGCACACCCAATACCGGCGGTATTATGGGACTGGGTGCGGCAATGGAATACGTCACTGCTCTGGGGCTGGAAAATATCCATGCTTATGAACAGGACCTGATGAACTATGCGCTCAATGCGATGGCACAGGTGCCAGATATTCAGATTTACGGCCCGGCTACCCGTGCAGGCGTTATCGCGTTTAATCTGGGTAAACACCATGCGTACGACGTCGGCAGCTTCCTTGATCAATACGGTATTGCCATCCGCACCGGTCACCATTGTGCGATGCCATTAATGTCCTTCTACGGTGTTCCGGCTATGTGCCGTGCGTCACTCGCGATGTACAATACCCGTGAAGAAGTCGACCGTTTGGTCGCGGGGCTGCAACGTATTCACCGGTTGTTGGGTTAATCCTGACAGCCCAGATCAGGATGTCTTTATGGCTTTGCCAGATAAAAACAAGTTAGTCAGAAATTTTTCCCGATGCCCGAATTGGGAAGAAAAATATCTGTACGTGATTGAGCTGGGTGGCCAGTTACCCGCCTTAGCGGAAGAGCACCGTCAGGACCAAAACCTGATTTCCGGTTGTCAGAGCCAGGTATGGATTGTCATGCGTACCGATGAGAAGGGGGCACTGACTTTCGAAGGTGACAGTGATGCAGCCATTGTTAAAGGCCTGGTCGCGATTGTCTTTAGCCTGTATCAGGGCCTGACGCCTCGCGATGTGGTGGAACTGGATGTACGTCCTTTTTTCACTGAGCTTGAACTGAGTCAGCATCTGACGCCTTCACGCTCACAAGGGCTGGAAGCGATGATTCGCTCTATCCGCGCTAAAGCAGCAGAGCTCTCTTAATACTGGTGCTGCTGCATTGTCTTGCTCATTAGGAATTGTCTGCTAATGAGCAAGGCAGAACGCTTATTTCTCCCCGTGTATTTCCTTTTACTCCTGATTTTTCAATTCACTATCCTTCTGGGTTTTATCCTGACTTCTGTAAGGTAACTTTCTGATTTACAGTGGTTTGATTGCCATGAAATTCTGCGCTGCTACTATTACCTGACAAGATCATTGCCTTGCCTCAGATTCGCTGAGTGCAGGCCGAAAAAGGACTGAGTATGAGACGCGCATTACCCCTTCTGGCAATGTTAGTTGGCACACTGGTAGCAACGCATTCCATGACCGCAAGTGCGGCAGAATATCCACTGCCGCCGGATAATAGCCGCCTGATTGGTGAAAATACGACATATGTGGTGCCCAACGACGGTAAACCGCTGGAAGATGTGGCGGCCAAATACCAAATTGGGCTGATCGCGATGCTGGAAGCGAATCCGGGAACAGACCCTTATTTGCCCAAAGCGGGCACCGTGCTGACTATCCCATCGCAAATGCTGTTACCGGATACCAAACGTGAAGGGATTGTCGTCAACCTGGCGGAGCTGCGCCTTTACTACTATCCGAAGGGCGAGAATAAAGTCATTGTTTATCCGATCGGTATCGGCCAGTTAGGGCGTAACACACCGGAGATGGTGACCTCTGTCAGCCAGAAGATCCCGAATCCTACCTGGACGCCCACCGCCAATATTCGTAAAGCCTATCTGAAAGAGGGGATTACATTACCGGGGATGGTGCCGGCCGGGCCGGATAATCCGATGGGCTTGTTTGCAATGCGTCTGTCGGCAGGCTCAGGACAGTATCTGATCCACGGGACCAATGCGAATTTCGGCATTGGTATGCGTGTGAGTTCCGGTTGTATCCGTCTGCGTCCAGACGATATCGAAGCGCTGTTTAACTCGGTGCCAAAAGGGACGCGTGTACAAATTGTGAATCAGCCTATCAAGTTTGATGTCGAACCGGATGGTAAACGTTATATCGAGGTACATCAGCCGTTGTCTCACACAGAGAAAGATGATCCGCAAACCAAACCGATCCCACTGACCGCTGCAATGAAGAAATTCATTAAACACGATGACACCAATGCCGCGATGGTAAAAGAAGCAATTACACGGCGTTCTGGTATGCCGGTTGTGGTCAGTGTCGGCGCTAAAGCAGGAAACACACCACCTGCTGTCAACCCGCCACAAATGGCGAATTCGGGGGAACCGGCGGTTAATACAGCCAGCACCCAGTAAACGTTCGCAGAACCACAGCAGAAACGATTTAAACTCCAGGGGCCTGTAGGGTCCCTTTTTTGTGTCTGACATTCACCTGAGCGATAGAGCGCGTTTTAAAGGGGAGGTTTGATGATGATTTAAAGTCGTCAGGGGAGGAGAAAAGCATAAATAGCAGATAAAAAAAATGGCGCACTGAGTGCGCCATTGAACTAGAGAAGTAAATATTACTTCTTGTAAGCGTGAGCTTGGTTGTCCAGACGTTGGTTAGCGCGAGCTGCATCGTCTTTAGCTGCTTGAACGTCAGAACGGATTGCGTTCACGTCGTTGCTCAGTTGGTCAACTTTAGAGTTCAGAGTAGAAACGTCTGAAGACAGTTGGTCGATTTTAGCATTGCTTGAACAACCAGCCAGCATAGTTGAAGCCAGGATTACAGCGCCCAGTACCAGTTTAGTGCGATTCATTATAAAACACTCTAGATTAAGTTAATCTCCATGTAGCGTTAAAAGTATTACACAAACTATTTTCTAATGAGAATAATTTTTTGCCGGTTAACGCTATATTTTGATCGTTCGCTCAAAGAAACATC
>NZ_JAFMOS010000541.1 GCF_019049755.1 Rahnella perminowiae | reverse complement strand
ACATTAAACAGGAATTTTCTTCTGCAAATCAAATGGCACAATCAGAAATATGAGGTGTAAACAGAATTTTATTTGGATGGAAAATCGGTTCCGTTTCAGACAATCAGTCGTTAACGCTGGCATTATTGATTAAAGCCAACATTTATCGCTTATACTCGGATCTCTAAAAAAGTTTTCACGCTGTTACTGTACAAAAAAAGTTACGCCCGATTTTTAGAAGGATCCGCTACACTGGCGTTCCCATTTTCTGACCTTCCGCATCATGAAATTAACTATCCAAAAACTGACGTCACTCAGCGCGCAGGACCTGATCGATCTGGCCAAAATCTGGCCGGCGCAAACTGAAAGTGACTGGCAAGCCAGCCTGCAAAATAACCGTGCGCTGTTCGCGGCCGTGTTTAATGAACGCATTCTGGGCGCAGTCAAAATCACGCTCAACGGCAATCAGGGTGAACTTCACGATCTGTTGGTACGGGACGTCACCCGCCGTCGTGGTGTCGGGTTGTATCTGATGGAGGACTTACAGGCGCAATTGCCACAGGTGAGGAGCTGGACGATGAAGGCTGATGATGACGCCGTTACCGCTGCCTTTATGCAGGCATGTGGTTTTGTGCGGGAAGAAGACGTCTGGAGAAAATCCTGAAGCACGGTGCGTTATCGCTGAATTTGAGGCATAAAAAAAGCGACCCGGAGGTCGCTTTTTTCGTTTTGCGCTACGTTGATCAGGCTTCGATCGCCATACGTAATTTCTTCATCGCGTTCTTTTCAAGCTGACGAACACGTTCTGCGGAAACACCGTATTTGTCGGCCAGTTCCTGCAGCGTCGATTTGTTATCGTCGTCTAACCAACGTGCACGGATGATATCCTGGCTGCGTTCGTCAAGACCTTCCATCGCATAGGAAAGTTTGTCGGTCGCGTCCTGATCCCAGTTATCTTCTTCGATGGTTTCTGCAAAGTCAGAACTCTTATCTTGCAGATAGAGCATCGGTGCCATCGCTGCGCCGTCACGTGGTTCATCATCCGGCGTCGGGTCAAACGTCATGTCCTGTGCGGCCATGCGTGATTCCATCTCCAGCACATCTTTACTGGTCACACCCAGTTCGCGGGCGACGTGCTCGACTTCGTCGTGACTGAACCAGCCCAGACGTTGTTTGTTTTTACGCAGGTTGAAGAAGAGCTTACGCTGCGCTTTAGTGGTTGCGACTTTCACGATGCGCCAGTTACGCAGCACATATTCGTGAATTTCCGCTTTGATCCAATGCACGGCAAAGGATACCAGACGCACACCGACTTCCGGATTAAAGCGACGTACCGCTTTCATCAGGCCAATGTTACCTTCCTGGATAAGGTCTGCCTGTGGCAAACCGTAGCCTGAATAGTTGCGGGCAATGTGAGCAACAAAGCGCAGGTGAGACAGGATCAGCTCTTTCGCTGCTTCCAGATCACCGTTGTAATGCAGCCGTTCAGCCAGCGCCCGCTCTTCCTCTGCGGTGAGCATAGGATAGGCATTGGCGGCCCGAACATAGGCTTCCAGGCTACCTTGGGGTACTAATGCTAAAGTGCGCATTTCTTTGGTCATTAAAGCCTCTCATGTATGACATAATGCAGGTTTTATACCACGTTGCTGCGGGATGATACCGCGACATTGCTGGCCTTAAAGGCGACAACAAAGCAACGCCGAGCCCTTCATATTCGCTGCTCTACGACCACGAATTTTACATAAAGTTCACGGACAGATTCAACAGTCTAAAGACTGTAAGTGACAGACTGACTATTGGATAGTGAATTTGTGCCATTGCAGGGGAAGCAGGAAAATGATGTGGCTGACTGGCCTGAAACCGCTTCCCCCTGATACACAATGACTGAGCAGCAGGGGGACATTATAGCAAATTCTGACTACTGTGGTGTAAATCGCCGTAAATGTTGAACCGTCGCCAGCCAGGCGGCAATCCAGCCAATCATCGCGGAAACGATCAGCAGCAGCAGGCTTTCATCCCAGCCCAGACCGTGCAGGTCAAAGGTCGTGCCGAAGACTTGCGCAACCTGCGTCACCACGCTCTCAAGACGCAGTACCAGGACTTCCGAGAGGATCAGTGACAACAACGCGCCGGTGAAACCAAGCATCGCACCACCGTTGAGGAACGGTCGCAAAATGAAGCCATCGGTCGCACCGATAAGCTTCATGACGTTGATGGTGTCGCGCCGGCTGAAGATACTCAGTCGCACACTGTTACCAATGACGAGGAAGACCGCAATCACCATCAGGATGCCGATCATCGCCGCAATCTGTCCGACCAGACCGGTCAGCGCCGCGAGACGGGCAAACCAGCTGTCATCCATACGCACTTCATCCACGCCATGCACAGCCGCCACGCGGTCGCGCAAGGTGTTGAGTGTTGCGGCGTCCTGGAAATTCATTTTAGGCGTGATGATAGCCACGGCCGGCAACGGGTTTTGCTCCAGCATATCCATAGCGCCGCCAAAGCCTGACCAGTTGCGGAATTCACCCATCGCTTCTTCGCGGGACAGATAGTTAACTTTATCCACCCCTGCTTCCGTTTTCAGGGTTTTCACCACGTTTTCTGCGGCATCATCATCCAGTGCTTTATCAAGATACACCGTCAGTTGTGGCGTCGGATACCACTGCTCTGCGGCCGTACTGACGTTCTTCCATACCAGATAACAGACACTCGGCAGCGTCAGGGAAATAGCGATCACCATCACCGTAAGCAGCGTTGCCAGCGGCTGACGCAACATGTCAGCCAGCGCATTCATCCACGCATAGCGCCACTGCTCGCGCCAGCCTCCCTGTAATGCTTTGCTTTTCGCAGCACGGGCGCTTTTTGCGGTTTTCGCCGGGTTCGGACTGTTTGCCATTAGTACACCCCTCCCGACATCCGCCCCTGACTCAGCGTCAGCGTGCGATAATTACGACGGGCAATCAGACCCACATCATGCGTCGCCATCAGCACGGTGACGCCGACACGGTTAAATTCTTCGAATAAACGCAAAATACCTTCTGATAGTTCACCGTCAAGGTTACCCGTCGGCTCATCCGCCAGCAGCACTGCAGGTTTGTTCACCACTGCGCGGGCAATACCCACACGCTGTTGTTCACCACCGGAAAGCTGGATCGGCAGGTTCTTCGCTTTATCCAGTAATCCGACTTTATCCAGTGCGGCCGACACGCGGCGACGAATATCTTCACTGCTGGCCCCGGAGATGATCAGCGGCATCGCCACATTGTCATAGACCGTACGGTCCATCAGCAAATGGTGATCCTGAAAAATCATGCCGATCTGGCGACGCAGAAACGGCACTTCACTGGATTTCAGGCGGCTGATGTCATGACCGCCAAACAAAATATGTCCGGCACTCGGTCGCTCAATACCGCAAATCAGCTTCAGCAGGGTACTTTTACCCGCGCCAGAGTGTCCGGTCAGAAATGCCATTTCCGCTTGCTGGATGTGAAAGTTGACGCCCTGAAGCGCCTGTCGTCCGCCCAGATAAGCTTTACTGACCTGTTCAAAGCGAATCATCCGTATTAATCCTCTCGGGCAAAAAGTGCCTCAATAAAATCGTCTGCCTTAAAAGGCCTTAAATCTTCGATACCTTCACCGACACCAATGTAGCGGATCGGAATGCTGAACTGATCAGCGATGGCAAAGATCACGCCGCCTTTTGCGGTGCCATCCAGTTTAGTCAGCGTTATTCCGGTCAGCCCGACGGCTTCGTTGAATAATTTGGCCTGACTGACCGCGTTCTGGCCGGTGCTGGCGTCGAGCGTCAGCATAACTTCATGCGGTGCATCTTCGTCGAGTTTCTTCATCACCCGGACGATTTTCTTCAGTTCTTCCATCAGGTGCGCTTTGTTTTGCAAACGTCCTGCGGTATCGGCGATCAGTACGTCGATATTGCGGGCTTTCGCCGCCTGAATGGCATCGAAAATGACGGAGGCGGAATCGGCACCGGTATGCTGCGCAATCACCGGGATCTTGTTACGCTGACCCCAGACTTGCAACTGCTCAACGGCCGCCGCACGGAAGGTATCGCCTGCCGCCAGCATCACAGATTTACCCTGTGCTTCAAACTGGCGCGCCATTTTACCGATGGTGGTGGTTTTACCGACACCGTTCACACCCACCATCAGAATGACATACGGGGTTTTGCCGCTGACATCCAGTGGCTCGTCAACTTTTGCCAGTATTTCGGACATTTCTTCCTTCAGCTTGCCGTACAGCGCATCGGCGTCTTTCAGTTGCTTACGCGAGGCATGTTCAGTCAGTGAAGTGATGATTTTACGGGTAGTTTCGACGCCAACGTCGGCAATCAGCAGCTGTTCTTCCAGCTCCTCAAACAGATCGTCATCGATTTTCTTACCACGGAACAGGCTGACAAAACCGGAGCCCAGATTCTGCTTCGTTTTGACCAGGCTGCGTTTAAGACGGGCGAAGAAACCTTCTTTAGTCGGGCGTTCCTGTTCAGTTTCACCGGCAGGCAGGACGACGATAGGATCCAGCGCCACAGGCAGCGGTTCGTCTACCGCCGCGTTATCGTCAACAGAATCAAGGGTATCCTGACGCTGGTCTTCCGCAATCTCTTCTGCCGATTCAACAAACTCATCTTCAATGACTTTTTCTTCAACAACCTCAGGCTGCGCGGCAACCTGTTCGGTGATGTGAACAATTTCTTGTGCCAGTTCAGCCGAGGCCTGTTCGCGAACCGGTTCAGGTTCAGCTTCCGGCTCTGTCAGCGGCTCAGGCTCAATTTCAGGTTCCGGTTCGATTTCCGGCGCGGGTCCGACTTCCGGTTCTGGTTCAACAACTGGCTCACGTTCAACCGGAACACCCGGTTCTTCAGCAACGGCTGACTCTTCATGCTCAGGCACGGACGCCGGTTGTTCTTCGACAACGGACTGTGCGTCGCGTGTTTCTTCCTTCTGCTGCTCTTCTTCCTGACGGCCACGACCGAACCAGGAGAAGAAACCGCGTTTTTTATCTTTTGCCATTTTACAACGTCACTCCTCGCCGTTAATGACTGGCGAACGGATTATTAATAGGGTTATGGTCAGGCAGTCTATCACTTTCCCCTGCAGGCAACACGCCCGCGTATTGAATTCCGCTGGTTTTTCAATCGACAATGTTAAACATTTGCCCATTGCCCGCACACCGGTAGAATAGCCCTCCAAACGATAAGTAACGAAGCCTGACGGCTTTGGATGACACAAGCGAACTATGGCAAAAAAACCCAACACGCCCGCCGCAGGCCAGATCCGAATTATTGGCGGACAATGGCGCGGACGCAAACTTCCGGTTCCCCACAGCCCGGGGTTGCGACCGACCACCGATCGCGTACGTGAAACGCTGTTCAACTGGCTGGCGCCGGTTTTGCAGGGTGCGCATTGTCTGGACTGCTTTGCAGGCAGTGGCGCACTCGGTCTGGAGGCATTGTCCCGCTATGCGGCCAGCGCAACACTGCTGGAGTTTGAACGGCCGGTTGCACAACAGTTAGAGAAAAACCTGGCGCTGCTAAACGCCGGTGATGCGAAAGTATTTAACGTCAATACATTGAACTGGCTGGCAAAAGCCGGAAATGCTTTTGACGTGGTTTTCCTCGATCCGCCTTTCCGCAAAGGCATTCTGCAAGACACCCTGAACCTGCTGGAGCACAACCAGTGGCTGGCTGACGAAGCCTGGATTTATGTCGAAACAGAAGCCGAACATGACACTCTGGATGTGCCTGCCAGTTGGCGGTTACACCGTGAGAAAGTCGCCGGACAAGTTGCTTATCGCCTCTACCATCGCGATGTGACGCCTGAAACCGGCTCACCAGAACAGGAGCAGTAAGATGTTGATCAATATTGGTCGGTTGTTGATGTTATGTATTTGGGTGTTTCTGGCGTTTAACCTGATCCACCCGTTCCCTAAGCCGATCAAATACTTTCTGGACGTGGCGATTGTGTTCATGTTCTTCATGCATGGTTTGCAGGTAATGCTGCTTAAAGCCACGCAGGGCAAGGAAAAAGACACCATCGGCCCGTGGCTGCAAACCCGCATCTTCCTGTTCGGCGTCTTCGAACTGATGGCTTGGCAGAAAAAACAGCCGCCGCTGCCAGCTAAAAAGTAATCCCCGCTTTTACGGCGCGCCCTGCGCCGTAAATTCCTCTCATCCTGAACCCACATACATCAGACCTGCCGTTACGGGGATTTCTGATTGTCGCCGCCATGCTCTCTCTCCTACACTGAAAGCAAGTCCGGGAAAACAGGATGTGTTTTTCTGAAGGCAGACCCTGACATCGGTTTTTATGTTCTGTGCTGAAATATAAAAGGATAAACAATGAGTTGGCCATTCCTCGCTGTATTTTTCTCCGGCTGGTTATTCGTTGATGCCAGCTATCGCGGCCCGCGCTGGCAGCGCTGGGTCTTTAAACCCGTCACCCTGTTATTGCTCCTTTTGCTTGCCTGGCAGGCACCGACACTCAACGTTTACAGCTATCTGATCCTGCTGGGTCTGGCGGCGACGCTGGTGGCTGACGGCCTGTTACTGTTGCCTGAAGAACGCTTTATGTATGCCATCGGTGCGTTCTTCCTGTCGCATCTGCTGTATACGCTGAGTTTTGCCAGCCAGATGACCATCACTTTCTTCTGGCCGCTACCGCTGACGTTGCTGATCCTCGGTGCAATACTTCTTGCCGTGATCTGGACGCGGCTGGCTGAACTGCGATGGCCAGTGACCACTTACATCGCCATGACCCTGCTGATGGTCTGGCTGGCGGGCGAACAGTATTTCGCACGCAGCACCGACATGGCGTTTTCGTTATTCTGCGGCGCGGCGCTGTTACTACTGGGAAATATTCTCTGGCTGGTCAGCCGTTACCGCTTTACCTTCCGCGCCGCTGACGCGCTGGTTGCCGCCTGTTATTTTGGCGGGCACTTCCTGATCGTCCGGTCGCTATACCTGTAAAATATCCCGCCGCGGAACCGTTCTGGTTCCGCTGATAAAATACTTGTTGACCTTAGAGCTGACTCCAGGGTTTACACTGGGAGTCATTCCACTCGGTTCCGAACCGGAGGCTTTATGATCCCACTGCAAAAAAACAACGGCTGTAGCTGCGGATGTCAGGGCAAACGTGCGCCTGCACTGCGTATCAACAAAATCGGCGCTATTGCACAGCCGGGCACCCATCCGGCAGGTTGCTGTAGCGAAAAAGCCACGCTGGCGGTTTCTGCCTGCGCCACGACAGACAGTTGCTGTGCGCCAAAAACAGGTGAGCACTCACACACATCAGACGGCAGCGGCACTGAAGGCTCGCCGGGTGAAGATGACCCCGGAGCACCGCTTTCCGGCAGTCAGCAATACAGCTGGAAGGTGGAAGGCATGGATTGCCCGGCCTGTGCCCGGAAAATTGAAAAAGCGGTTTCCGGCATTCATGGCATCAACCGCGCCAAAGTCTTGTTCGCCACCGAAAAGCTGGTGATTGATGCCGGTTTTGATATCACCCAAAACGTACAGAATGCCGTCACCGCCGCAGGTTTTACCCTGCAATCGCTCGACAAGCCACACAGTAAACCTGCCGCTGAACCTTCCCGTTTCCAGGAAGCGCTGCCTCTGATCGCCCTGTCGGCGCTAATGTTGCTGAGCTGGATTCTCGACCATATCAATCCGCAGGCTGGCAAAATCGCGTTTATCGCCACGACGCTGGTCGGGCTATGGCCGGTACTGCGACAGGCGATTCGCCAGACACGGGCCGGTTCGCCATTCGCCATCGAAACGCTGATGAGTATCGCCGCGCTCGGTGCACTGTTTATCGGGGCTACGGCCGAGGCGGCCATGGTTCTGCTGCTATTTATGGTGGGTGAACGCCTGGAGGCTTTTGCATCCGGCCGTGCACGCAGCGGGGTAAAAGCGCTGATGGCGCTGATCCCGGATACCGCCGTCCGTATTGTGAATGGTCAATCGGAAACCGTGCCGGTCAGCCGTTTGCGTCCCGGCGATATCATTGAAATCGCGGCAGGTGCACGCCTGCCTGCCGACGCCGTTTTACAAAGCGCCGCCAGTTTCGACGAAAGCGCGCTGACCGGTGAATCAGTGCCTGTAGATCATCTGCCCGGTGAAAAAGTACCGGCGGGCAGCCTGTGTGTTGACCGGCTGGCACGCCTCGAAGTGGCTTCCGCACCGGGCAGCAGCGCCATCGACCGCATCCTGCAACTGATTGAAGAAGCCGATGAACGCCGTGCGCCAATCGAGCGTTTCCTTGATACCTTCAGCCGCTATTACACACCGGTCATTATGCTGATGTCGTTGCTGGTGATTATCGTTCCCCCGCTGGCAATGGGGCTGTCGTGGGAGACCTGGATTTACCGCGGGCTGACACTGCTGCTGATTGGCTGCCCGTGTGCGCTGGTGATTTCAACACCTGCCGCCATTACGTCCGGACTGGCAGCGGCCACGCGTCAGGGCGCATTAATTAAAGGGGGTGCAGCGCTTGAGCAACTGGCGCTGATTCAAACCGTTGCGCTGGATAAAACCGGTACGCTAACTGAAGGCAAACCTGAAATCACGAAGATTTTACCGCTGAACGGCGCCAGCGAAGGCGAGGTATTAAGTCTGGCATCTGCGGTGGAAGAAGGTTCGCATCACCCGCTGGCGCAGGCGATTCTGACCCGTGCAAAAACCAGTAATCCGCTACCGCTCACGGCGCAGGATCGCCGGGCCCTGGCCGGTGCCGGCGTCGAGGGTGTGGTCGCAGGCCGTAAAATTCAGGTGCTGGCCCCGAAAAGTGTCACGCCAAACGGCCTGACGCCGGAAACCTTTGTGCAAATTGCTGACTGGGAATCCACAGGAAAAACCGTCGTCGTGGTATTACAGGAAGGGAATGCGATCGGGCTGATCGCCATGCAGGATCGTCTGCGTGATGACGCGGCCGACGCATTGCAGAAACTCAAAGCACTGGGCGTGTCCGCCGTCATGCTGACCGGCGATAATCCGCGCGCGGCAAAAACCATCGCGGACCGCCTGGGCATTGATTTTCGTGCGGGTCTGCTGCCTGCGGATAAAGTTTCGGCGGTCACCGCGCTGAACGCACAGAAACCGGTCGCCATGGTCGGTGACGGGATTAACGATGCGCCTGCCATGAAAGCGGCGACAATCGGTATTGCGATGGGAAGTGGGACGGATGTCGCGCTGGAAACGGCGGATGCCGCGCTGACGCACAACCGCCTGAGCGGACTGGCGCAGATGATCAGACTTTCACGCGCCACGCGGGCGAATATCCGCCAGAACATTACGATAGCGCTGGGGCTGAAAGCGATTTTCCTGGTGACCACGCTGATGGGTCTGACCGGATTGTGGCTGGCAGTGCTGGCGGACTCCGGTGCAACAGCGCTGGTGACCGCCAATGCGCTGCGGCTGTTGCGCAATAAATCGAAATAAACCACACGGGCTGAGCCATCAGCCCTGTTTTTCCCTCAACCCTTTGCACAGTAAATAACGATACGGCTGATTATCGGTATCAGATGCTAATAACGTGTGTTCCATAAAACGGCAGAAACCGGGAATATCGCGGGTCGTTGCCGGATCATCGGCGATAATCAGCAGTGTTTCGCCATCTTTCATGGTGCGTACCACTTTGCGAACCATCATCACAGGTTCCGGACAGCGCAAGCCCAGCGCATCAAGCTGATGGTCGGGATTGATAAAGGGATCGGTCATTTCGTTTCTCTACACTTCTTTGGGCGCGGCAAAGCCTCATAGTTTAACCCGCTGGATTTCACACGCAACAGACAGGGCTCATTGCGCTAAAATTAACCGCCGGCCCTGTTGCGCAAACGGTGCGCAAACAGTTACTATGCGCGCCGCAAACAGCTAACGCCCCTGCGGTTTCAAGAATGCAGGGTATTTGGGTTCCCTCACCCCAATCAACTAAAAAGGTCACATATATGTACTCCTTTACTGCTCAGCAGCGGTTCTCCGCGCTGATATGGCTTTCGCTATTCCACATTGCCATCATCACCTCAAGTAACTATCTGGTTCAGCTGCCCGTTTCCATCTTTGGTTTTCATACCACCTGGGGCGCGTTCACTTTTCCGTTTATTTTTCTGGCCACCGATCTGACTGTCCGCATCTTTGGTGCACCGCTGGCACGACGGATTATTCTGTCCGTGATGGTGCCTGCACTGGCCATTTCCTATGTCATCTCAGCGTTATTCTTTGAAGCGCAATGGCAGGGCATGGGAGCGCTCAACAGCCTGAATATTATGGTTGCCCGTATCGCCACCGCCAGTTTTATGGCGTATGTGCTGGGGCAAATTCTCGATGTTCACGTGTTTAACCGCCTGCGCCAGAACCGCCGCTGGTGGATAGCGCCGGTCGCCTCAATGTTCCTCGGCAATATCAGCGACACGCTGTCCTTCTTCTTCATCGCCTTCTACAAAAGCAGCGATGCCTTTATGGCTCAGCACTGGGTAGAAATCGCGATGGTGGATTACACGTTCAAAGTCCTGATCTGTCTGGTGTTCTTCCTGCCGATGTACGGCATGCTGCTCAACATGCTGCTTAAACGTTTGTCAGCAAAGGGAAACACTCCGCATTCTGCCGTCAGCGTGCATTAAACCCGGTCGCCGGTAAGACACAAATCGCGCCATAATCTGACTTGCATTTGTGGCCTGAATAGGTTGCCATAAAGGCTGTTAAGTCAACATGTAAGCCTGGTGAACAGGCCACTTAAGGAAGCCCGATGCGTAATATCGCGAAAATGATGGGAATGGCAGTACTGATCGCCGGTCTGGCTGCGTGTGACGGTAAGTCGACCGATGCACCGGCCACAGATAAAGGTGCACCGGCGGCCGCAGCGGCGGCGGCGACCACACCAGTCAGCCTGCTGGATGGCAAAGTCACCTTCTCCCTGCCGCAGGGGATGAGCGATCAGAGTGGTAAGCTGGGTACTCAGGCCAATAATATGCACGTGTATGCAGACAGTACCGGCCAGAAAGCAGTGATCGTCATTTTGGGAGATAACACCCCCGAATCACTGGACGTTCTGGCGGGTCGTTTACAGGATCAGCAAAAAGCGCGTGATACCAATCTGCAGGTCGTCACTAATAAATCTATTCAGGTGAACGGCCAGACGTTGCAGCAATACGACAGCGTGATCACTTCTGCCGGTCAGAAAGCCTATTCGTCTATCGTTTTGGGCAAGGTCGACAGCCATTTGCTGACCCTGCAAATTACCCTGCCTGCGGATAATCAGCAGCAGGCACAAACCGATGCAGAAGCCATTATCAGTACCCTGAAAATTCAATAAATTCAGAGGTGATGGAAATAACAGGCGGGGCTCAGGCTCCGCCTTTTTTGCTTTGTGCTGTTACCCAATCTCACAACCCCGCCCGACGGTAATAAAAATGTAACATCTCCGTCATAAATCACAGTCCGTTTGTGCGCGAATAGCTAACATGATGTTCGTTATAGAACACATTGGCCCAGCCATTTCCCCATGGCTCATGATGAGTCGGACCTGATTTATGCCATCGGAGGCATGTATGCTCAGTATCTTTAAACCCGCGCCCCACAAAGCTCCTGTTGATGAGACTCACGTCGATCCGCTGTACCGCCGCCTCCGCTGGCAAATATTTATGGGGATTTTCTTCGGTTATGCGGCCTACTATCTGGTGCGCAAAAACTTCGCACTGGCGATGCCTTATCTGATTGATCAGGGCTTCTCACGGGGTGACCTTGGTTTTGCGTTGTCCGGGATTTCCATCGCCTACGGCATCTCAAAATTCATCATGGGTTCGGTGTCGGACCGTTCGAATCCGCGCGTCTTTCTGCCTGCTGGCCTGATCCTGGCCGCCGCAGTGATGTTATTCATGGGCTTCGTGCCGTGGGCAACGTCAAGCATCGCCATCATGTTTGTCTTGCTGTTTCTGTGCGGATGGTTCCAGGGAATGGGATGGCCACCGTGCGGACGTACTATGGTGCACTGGTGGTCACAGAAAGAACGCGGTGGCGTGGTATCGGTATGGAACTGCGCACATAACGTCGGCGGCGGCATTCCTCCGCTGCTGTTTCTGCTGGGTATGGCGTGGTTTAACGACTGGCATGCGGCGCTGTATATGCCTGCTTTCGGCGCCATCTTGCTGGCGGTATTTGCCTTCATGACCATGCGCGATACGCCGCAGTCCTGCGGTCTGCCGCCGATTGAAGAATACAAAAACGATTACCCGCCGGACTATGTAAAAGAATCTGCTGAGCAGGAACTGACGGCGAAGCAGATTTTCATGCAATACGTTTTGCCGAATAAATTGCTGTGGTACATCGCGCTGGCCAATGTCTTTGTCTATTTGCTGCGTTACGGCATTCTGGACTGGTCGCCGACCTACCTGAAGGAAGTGAAGCACTTCGCGCTAGATAAATCTTCCTGGACGTATTTCCTTTATGAATACGCAGGCATTCCCGGCACCCTGTTGTGCGGCTGGATGTCGGACAAAGTCTTCAAAAGTAATCGAGGCGCAACCGGCGTGTTCTTTATGGTGCTGGTCACCCTCGCGACCGTGGTGTACTGGCTCAATCCGGTCGGCAATCCGGGCATTGATATGGCCTGTATGATCACCATCGGCTTCCTGATTTACGGGCCGGTAATGCTGATTGGTTTACATGCGCTGGAACTGGCACCGAAGAAAGCAGCCGGCACCGCCGCCGGCTTTACCGGACTGTTTGGATATCTTGGCGGCTCGGTCGCGGCCAGCGCCATTGTGGGTTATACCGTGGATTACTTTGGCTGGGACGGCGGTTTTATCGTGATGATTGCCGGTTGTGTGCTGGCCGTTATTCTGCTGCTACTGACCATGCTCAGTGAAAACAAACATAAGGCGCAGCTGGCAAAAAGTGCCTGATATTGGGTTTATCTTCGTCGAAAGGCACCGAAAAGTGCCTTTTTTACGCGCCATCCGGGAGAATGCGCTTGCCCGTTTCATCAAACAATAAAATGCTGGCGGCATTAAACCCGAACCTGAGTGGCGTATTTTTAGCAAAGGAGAGCTGTTTCGATGACTTCATTTTCAGGATATGTTCGCCAAAGCGCGCATAGACCAGCGTGGAATCACCCTGCAATTCAGTGAAAACAACCAAAACCTCAAACGCGTGATCTGTCACTTCATTCAGGCGAAGCAGCTCGGGGCGGATCGCCAGCGATACTGCTTGCCCTTCCCGGACAGCCGTGAATTTATCGCCCAGTGGGAATATCGGCTGGCCCTGAATACTCAGTTGTCGATCAATGACCTGCGCCGGGATTACATTGATTTTCGGCGTACCAATAAAACCGGCGACGAACAGACTGCCCGGGCAATTATAGAGTTCAACCGGCGTGCCGGTTTGCTCAATGTGTCCCTGGTTCAGCACCACAATCCGGTCCGCCAGCGTCATCGCCTCGACCTGATCGTGGGTCACGTAAATCATGGTGTTTTTCAGGCGGGCATGAAGCTGACTGATTTCCTGACGCATCTGCACACGCAGTGCCGCATCAAGATTCGAAAGCGGTTCATCAAACAAAAACACTTTCGGCTGCTGAACAATGGCACGCCCGATGGCAACACGCTGACGCTGCCCGCCGGAAAGATTTTGCGGCAACCGGTCCAGCATGTCATCCAGCCGCAGAATCAGTGCCGCTTCGCTTATGCGCCGGGTGATTTCTTCCGGCGGCGTACGGATATTCTTCAGACCAAATGCCAGGTTCTGCCTGACGGTCATGTGTGGATAGAGTGCGTAGGACTGAAATACCATCGACAGACCGCGCTTTCCGGCGGGCAAATCCGTCACATCGGTTTTTTCAATGTGGATAGTCCCGCCGCTCAGCGTATCCAACCCGGCAATCATACGCAGTAACGTTGATTTACCGCAGCCTGAAGGACCGACAAGCACCAGAAACTCACCGGAATGGATCTCCAGAGACAAATCGGGGATCACGACCGTTTTGTCATAATATTTTTGGATATTTTTTAGCGTTAAGGCTGACATAACGTTGTCCTTTGTAACAAACAAACGGGCGGTTACGCCCCGGCAAGGGCGAGGAGTTTCCCGGTGATTTCAGCTAACAGCGCGTTAGATTGTCGGGTTTCTACGTTGAGCCGCAGGAGCGGCTCGGTATTGGAACAGCGTAAATTAAACCGCCAGTTATCAAATTCCATACTCAGCCCGTCGGTCAGACGGGTGCTCAGCGCCTGGTGTTGGTAATGGTCGCGGACACGGCGGATGGCCTCAGCGGGCTGACTGACTGAGATGTTCATTTCGCCGGATACCGGAAAAAGGGCTTTACGGGCAGCAACCAGCCCGGACATTTTCTGACGACTCTGGCTGAGATGTTGTAATACCAGTAAAGCCGGGATCATTCCGCTGTCGCAGTAGCCGAAATCCCGGAAATAGTGATGGGCGCTCATTTCTCCGCCATAAATAGCGTTTTCACTGCGCATTCTTTCTTTGATAAAGGCGTGGCCAGTTTTGGTTTCGATGGCGATGCCATGACTGGCATTGATAATGTCGCGGGTATTCCAGACCAGACGCGGATCATGAAGGATTTTTTCGCCAGGCGAACGTTGCAAAAATAACGCGGCCAGTAATCCTACAATGTAGTACGCCTCAACATAATCACCCCGTTCATCAAAGATAAAGCAGCGGTCAAAATCACCATCCCAGGCAATGCCTAAATCTGCCCGATGCGCGAGCACCGCATCGCGCGTCGCCAGCCGGTTTTCCGGCAGCATCGGGTTGGGAATACCGTGGGGAAAAGTGCCGTCCGGCTCATGATGAATTTTTATCAGATTCAGGGGAATACTGCGTGCCCGAAAGGCATTTTCCAGCGCATCCAGCGTCGGGCCCGCCGCACCGTTACCGGCATTAACCACCACCCGCAGCGGCCGTCCGAAGGGTAAGGTTAAATAGCTAAGCAGATGATCCAGATAAGCGCTCCGGTTTGAGCGCTGTTGATACGAACCGGGCTGCGCCACCGTCGAAAACAGGTGATTTTCAGCCAGCGCCTGAATATCCTTTAACCCGCTGTCGCTGCTGACCGGCCTCGCCTCCCTGCCCACGATTTTCATGCCGTTATAGTTGTCCGGGTTATGACTGGCGGTAATCTCGATCCCGCCGTCCGCCTGTAAAGAACGGGTGGCAAAATACACCTCTTCACTGCCGGTCATGCCGATATCAATCACGTCCGTGCCCTGATCCATGAGTCCACGCGCAACAGCCAGCTTGAGAGCGGACGACGTCAGACGAATATCACTGCCCAGCACGACCCGCTGCGGGCGGTAAAAAAGGGCAAATGCGCCGCCGATACGATAAGCAATATCGTCATTAAGTTCGGTGCCCAGTACGCCACGAATATCATAAGCTTTAAAACAATTTAATAAGACCATATTTCATCCTGAAAATTGACATCAGTACTTTCGACTTCATGGCGAGCCCCTAAATATCAGGTTGAGCCACGTATAATGAGGGTAAATTCGAGATCGTAGTGAATATACGGTTTTCCTTCTAATAACAGGCCAGCGGCTACTTCTCCTTTTTTAACAGGATCCTGAGAAATGGTGGTGAGGGCAATTTCATTTCCGGCTCGCGGGATATTATCGAAACCGGTAATGGCGATATCCTGTGGAACCGTTAATCCTGTTTTCCGACAGTAATTCGCCGCTCCTTGTGCAAACCGATCCGACAGGCAAATCAGCGCGGTAATTTCCGGATTACGGGTAAGTAATGCCTTTGCGGCAATTTCACCAAATTCCTCATGGTGACTTGTCTCACAAAGAAAACATTTATTCAGATTTATATTTCCGGCATGGAAAGTCTCCACACAGGCGTTTACCCGGGTGATCATGACGTCATTATCACCGGAAACAGGAACGGTCAGCGGCTTTATTCCTTTACGCCCCTGCAAGGACGGAAAGGAAATAATACCAAATTCGCGGTGCCCTTTTTCCAGCAGGTGATGACAGATTTCATGCATCGCCTTGCGGTTATCAATCGATACACTGCTGTGCGGCGGAATGCGAAAATCTGTTGTCACCACCGGCACCTTTTTCGCCAGCGCCTTGACGATGATCTGATCATTAATATGCGTAGCATTAAGTATGTAGCCATCGACTGCCGTGTTAATGGCACTGATCTGCGGGCCCTGCTTATTATGCAAAGGGATCAGGATGAGGCTGACACCTTCTTTGTCACATTTTGCGGCGATACCCTGCATCAGCTGCACGTCATGACTGTCGGTAAACACGTAACTGAGCGTGTCGTTAAAGATAATGCCAATCGCATTCGATTTACCGGTACGTAATGCCCGCCCCACATTATCCGGGCCATAAAAATTAACCGAGTGAGCATAATCTATAATTCGTTTTTTTAATGATTCTGATAATTTCCCCGGATTATTAAAGGCATTCGACACCGTCGTGTGTGTTACGCCTAATTCCCTGGCAATGGACTTCAGTGTTATCTTACTCAGCGTGAATACTCCCTGATGCTTAAATAATACAGTAAAAAATCAATTGCAGTATTAATCGCCTATAGTTAGTCATAAGAAAATGTGTTTTGCAATGAATATAAAAATAAAGTTTAACGTTAAACAAAACCATTTGTGTGACGACAATAACATTTATAAC
>NZ_JAFMOS010000542.1 GCF_019049755.1 Rahnella perminowiae | reverse complement strand
GGCTTTATTAGTCGGGCTGGCTGTGTCTGCTCCCGCACTGGCAGCGAGTTCATCAGCCAGTCTGGAAGCCCGTATGGCGCAGCTTGAACAACGTCTTCAGCAGGCAGAAGCGCGCGCGGAAACGGCGGAAAAACAGATCCAGCAACTGACGAAGCAGGATGTGAAACGTGAGCAGCAAATAGCCAGCGTGAAAGAAGCCACGCCGGTAGAAGTTAAACAAGATGGAATATCGAAAGACAAATTGTTAACACTTAATGGATTTGATAATTTAAAACTATACGGCGATGTGGAATTTAATGTCGACGGCGCAAGCCGTAGCGGTCAATTAACCTCTGTCAGAACGCAGGATAATAAAAACTGGAAACCGGGAACCCATGAACGCTGGGATGTTAACGGACGGTTATTAATCGGGCTGGATGGTTATCGTCGTAATGATAACGGGCAATTCTCTGGATTTTCTGTACAGCCGACGGCTGACCTGAACGGTTCAATGACGCTTGATGATGCCGCCTTCTTCTTCGGCGAAGAAAAAGACTGGATGGCAAAAATCGGCCGTTTCGAAGCTTATGATATGTTCCCGCTTAATCAGGATACTTTTGTCGAGTACTCCGGTAATACCGCCAATGATCTGTACGCTGACGGCTACGGCTATGTCTATATGATGAAAGAAGGGCGCGGGCGCAGTGACAGCGGCGGCAACATCATGTTGAATAAAAACATCGGCAACTGGTATTTCGAGCTCAATACCTTACTGGAAGATGGTTCCGCGCTGTTTGCCGAGCAAAATTACCATGGCAATGAGCTTGAAAATGATAAAAACGTTGCGTATCTGCGCCCGATTATTGCCTGGAAAGCTGATGCATTCTCGGTGGCAGCCGCAATGGAAACCAATGTGGTGAATAATGCTTACGGTTACACCAACGATAAAGGCGATTTCGTTGACCAGTCCAAACGTAATGGTTACGGCATGACCATGACCTGGGACGGGCAGAAAGCTGACCCTGAAAATGGCGTGGTGGCTAACCTGAGCACTGCCTACATGGATGCATCGGATGAGAAAGATTTTACCGTCGGCGCCAATGCGTTGTGGAAACGCTTCGAACTGGGCTATATCTATGCGCATAACAAAATTGAAGATTTCAACATTAATGGCGTTCGTGCATCCGATTACGACGATGACTGGTTCGATGAGCCGGGCAGCTATGACATTCATACCATTCACGCCAGTTATCTGATCCCGAACGTCATGAACATGGAAAACTTTAACGTGTACCTGGGTGCGTATATCTCCATGCTTGAAGCGGATAAAACTTACAGCAGCGATGATGACAGCGACCAGAGGTATGGGGGGCGTGTCCGCTTTAAATACTACTTCTGATTACCCGTCATAATTCTGGCTGCAGATGCGTTGGCTTCGCGCACTTACCCCAGTCACATAGTTATCTATGTTCCTGGGGATGCGTTTACTTGCCGCCTTCCTGCAACCTGAATTCTTTAGGGTAATACGTGTGTATCTTCACAAATAATAAAAGCCTGAGTGCGTAAACACTCAGGCTTTTTTATGACTTAACCGTTAAATCAGGCAGCTTCGGTGTGGCGGGGGTTCGCCTCAGCCTTTTTTACGCTGTCTTTCTCCGCTTCTGGTTTTTGCGCAGCCAGGGCGTCCGGCTCAAACTCATCGACGTTGATTGAACGCAGACGGCTTTCTTCCGCACGGCTCAGGATACGCGCATCGTCGGCGCTCAGATGACCAGCATCCAGACCTTTTTGCGCCAGAATATCCAGACGGGTGAATGGCAGCTTTTTGCCCATCGCATCGCACAGACGTTTGTGAACCGGCTCAGCGGCCAGAATATCCTGCAACGCTTCTTCCAGCAGACCGACCGGATTGTGCTCGCTTGGCGTCAGATACTGACCACGCCCGATGCGGCTGCGGGTCGCGGAAGGCACCTGAAGAATACGCGCCAGCTCGTGATCCAGACGATCTGACGGGGCGGAATGCGAACGGCCCAGCGGGAAAATCACCACCCGCATCACACCGGCCACAAAACGGTTCGGGAAGTTACGCAGCAGGTCGTCGATAGCCACTTCAGCCTGGTGCAGACAATCCTGCACGCCCCAGTGCACCAGCGGTAAATCCGCTTCGTTACAGCCTTCTTCGTCATAGCGTTTCAGCGTCGCCGTGGCCAGATACATCTGGCTGAGGATATCACCGAGGCGGGCGGAAATACGTTCGCGACGTTTCAGGCTGCCACCCAGCACCCCCATCGACACGTCAGCCAGCAGGGCCAGATTGGCGCTCAGACGGTTGATGTGCTGGTAATAACGGGCAGTTTTATCATTGACCGGCGTATCGCTGGTACGACCGTCAGTCAGGCCAAGCCAGAAACTGCGCATTTGGTTGCTACCCACGTGGCCGATATGTCCGAACAGCGCGCGGTCGAAATCATCCAGATCATTTTTCTCCGCCGCCGCCATTTCACGAAGCACATAAGGATGGCAGCGGATCGCACCCTGACCGAAGATGATCATGCTGCGGGTCAGAATGTTGGCACCTTCCACGGTAATTGCAATCGGCGCGCCCTGATAAGAGCGGGCCACGAAGTTACTGGTGCCGAGCATAATGCCTTTACCGCCGGTGATATCCATCGCATCCATCACGGCGCGCTGGCCGCGGTGTGTACAGTGGTATTTCACGATAGCGGACAGCACCGCCGGTTTTTCACCCAGCATAATACCGTTAGTGATAAGCGTCGCGGCGGCATCCATCACATAAGCATTACCGGCAATGCGTGCCAGCGGTTCTTCAATACCTTCCATTTTACCGATCGGCAGTTTGAACTGACGGCGGATATAAGCATAAGCACCGGTCGCCAGCGCCAGAGATTTCAGGCTGCCGGTCGAGTTAGAGGGCAGCGTGATGCCCCGGCCCACAGAAAGACATTCCACCAGCATCCGCCAGCCCTGACCGGCCATTTTCGGGCCGCCAATGATGTAATCGATCGGGACAAAGATATCGCTGCCACGTGTCGGACCGTTCTGGAAGGGCACATTCAGCGGGAAGTGACGGTGACCAATTTCCACACCGGCGGTGTCGGTTGGGATCAGTGCACAGGTAATGCCTAAATCAGTTTCGCTGCCGAGCAGGTGATCGGGATCTTTCAGTTTAAACGCCAGGCCCAGTACGGTGGCGATAGGTGCCAGCGTGATGTAACGCTTGTTCCAGGTCAGGCGCATGCCGAGCACTTCTTTCCCCTGCCACTGACCTTTACACACGATACCGAAATCAGGGATGGCTCCGGCATCAGAACCTGCTTCCGGGCTGGTCAGGGCGAAACACGGGATTTCCAGACCGGCGGCCAGACGTGGCAGATAGTGATCTTTCTGCTCTTCGGTACCGTAATGTTGCAGCAGTTCGCCCGGCCCGAGGGAGTTCGGTACACCGACGGTGATCGCCAGAATGCCCGACACACCGGCCAGCTTTTGCAGCACACGCGCCTGTGCGTAAGCTGAGAATTCCAGGCCACCGTATTCTTTCTTAATGATCATCGCGAAGAAGCGGTGCTCTTTCAGATATGCCCACAGTTCCGGCGGCAAATCAGCCAGTTCGTGGGTGATCTGAAAATCATTAGCCATGCGGCAGGCTTCTTCAACCGGCCCGTCAATAAAACGCTGTTCTTCCTCTGTCAGTTGCTGCTCAGGGTAATTCTGTAATTTCTCCCAGTCCGGTTTGCCACCAAACAGGTCGCCTTCCCACCAGGTAGTGCCCGCTTCAATCGCTTCTTTTTCCGTACGGGACATAGCAGGCATCACTTTACGGAAGGTACGCAGCGCGGGGCCGGAGAATAAGGCGCGACGCAGGGCAGGAATATTGAAAGGCAGAAGAATGATCGCCAGCGGCAATAACAACCACAGCGTCCACAGATGAATAGCGCCCATGGCCGCTGTAAACGCCAGCAAAATCAGGCTGCTAAGGGCAAGGTTGACCTTGTGATAGAACAACGCACCAAGGATCACGATAAATGCAACAATGCTAAGAACCATCATAGTAAAGCTCCTGAGTCGTAGGAGGTCTGACCTGTTGTAGGGATACAATGGTTGTAGTTCATGCTCATTTCTTTATCAATGTGTTTACATATTAATTACAACGCAGCTCACAAACCGGTCGCACGAAGCGTCAAAAACAGAAACTATCGGAATCATTACCGCTTCACTGCTTCTCGCTGTTTCGGCTTTCCGTTAAACTGCACAGCGGAACGTTTTATTGCTATCGGCCGTGCTGAAACCGGCTGTAAATGGACATAAAAGAGGCTGCTATGTATCTGGATATTATCCGTACTGAACTGAACGAAGCTGCTGATACGCTGAATAAATTCATCAGCGATCCGTCAAATATTGAGTCTATTCAACGTGCAGCAGTGCTGCTGGCGGATTCATTCAAAGCGGGTGGGAAAGTGATTTCCTGCGGTAACGGGGGTTCACACTGCGATGCCATGCATTTTGCAGAAGAACTGACAGGCCGCTATCGCGAAAACCGTCCGGGTTATCCGGCCATTGCGATTTCCGACGTCAGCCACATCTCATGCGTCGGTAACGATTTCGGTTACGAATATATCTTTTCCCGTTATCTGGAAGCCGTGGGTCAGAAGGGCGATGTGCTTCTGGGTATCTCCACTTCCGGTAATTCCGGTAATGTGATCAAAGCCATCGAAGCCGCGCGCGCCAAAGGCATGAAAGTCATCACCCTGACCGGTAAAGACGGCGGGAAAATGGACGGTTCAGCCGACGTGGAAATCCGCGTTCCGCACTTTGGTTTCGCTGACCGCGTGCAGGAAATTCACATTAAAGTGATCCATATCCTGATTCTCTTAATCGAAAAAGAAATGGCGAAATAATTCGCCGCACGTTGGTAATACGGCGTTGAAATCTGGCTCAGAATGCTCATTTACTCTGTGTAAACTCCGCTTCTTCGCCGGATCCCGCTTTGTCACACCATAGTGCAGCGCATTATTAAAATAATAAAAAGGGGGGCTGGTGATGTGCGAATTGCTCGGGATGAGCGCTAACGTTCCTACTGATATTTGTTTCAGTTTCAGCGGATTAGTGCAGCGCGGTGGCGGAACCGGCCCGCATAAAGACGGCTGGGGCATCACCTTTTATGAAGGCAATGGCTGTCGTACTTTTAAAGATCCGACGCCAAGCTTTAATTCGCCCATTGCCCGCCTTGTTCAGGAATACCCGATCAAATCCTGCGCGGTGATTTCTCATATCCGCCAGGCAAACCGTGGCGAAGTGGCACTGGAAAACACCCATCCGTTTACCCGCGAGCTGTGGGGACGCAACTGGACTTACGCACACAACGGTCAGCTTCGCGGCTATCGCCAGCTGGATACCGGTACCCTGCGCCCGGTGGGGCAGACCGACAGCGAATACGCGTTCTGCTGGTTATTGCACAAACTCACTCAACGTTATCCGCGCCGCCCTGCAAGCTGGCCGCCGGTGTTTCGCTATATTGCGTCGCTGGCTGATGAGTTAAGGCAGAAAGGGGTGTTTAACATGTTGCTGTCGGATGGCAATTTTGTGATGGCGTATTGCTCGACGAATTTACACTGGATCACGCGGCGTGCGCCTTTTGGCAAGGCAACGTTGTTGGATCAGGATGTGGAAATTGATTTTCAGCAGCAGACGACACCGGATGATGTCGTCACTGTGATTGCCACGCAACCGCTGACGGCGAACGAAACCTGGAACAAAATTGCTCCAGGTGAATTCGCATTATTTCATCGGGGCGAACGCCAGCTGTGAAGGCAGCGGGGTGTTGGACAACGGTTGCAGCACTTCATATTTACCGTCAGTGACCACGACATTCGGTGGCTGATGGTGTTTTTCAAAGTACGCATATCCTGGCTGCAACTGGTTCCAGAAACTGTAGTAGCTGGAGTTTTTATGCGCCTTCATGTTGGCATCGGTCATCCTGAACGGATAAATGCTAATCTTTAAACTGCGTTGCCCGAACTGGAATGCCGCCTGTACGTACGTAAAGATTTCGTCCATATAGCCGTCGGTCATGGCATAGCAACCGATAGACTTACAGTTACCGTGAATCATCAGATACTTACCTGAATAACCCTGCGAGATATCGTAAGCATTCGGGAAACCGATGTTGATGGCACGATAAAAGCGGCTGTCAGGCTTCAGGTGGTGAATATCCACGTTGTAGAAACCTTCCGGACTTTTAAAATCGCCTTCGCGACGTTTATTTCCCAAACCGCCGGAAAAATCGCAGATGCCATAACTGCCAATCAGGCGAAATTCGCCGTCGAGCTGGGCATACAATTCGAGTTTACGTTCTTGTTTGAAGATCTGAATATAAACCGGTGCGCCCAGTAATTGTTTTTTAAGTGTCGCGTTGACCGGGACAGCATCGCTGGCCACGGCGTAATTTGCTGTAAATAAAGGCAAACTGAGGAGCATCGCAAGAAACAGCGCGATTCTGATCATTCTAAGTCCTGCTCGGTAATAATTTTGATTATGTTGTCTACAGCTGAACTGCCTGTAAGACCGCCACTGATTTTCTTCTTATGTACTGCCTGTCTGAAACGATGCCATATTAATACTGATTAAATTTTTAGCAATCACCAAATAATGAATAATGACTTTCGAAATAGGAAATTTATTACGATGCCATTTCTGGTGATTCATTAAGCCAAATTAACCCGGATTTTGTGTGTTTGAAATTACGCCATCCCACTGTATACTTATACAGTTATCAGGGGAGGGCTATGCGTAAAATCATTCACGTTGATATGGACTGCTTTTTCGCGGCCGTCGAGATGCGCGATGATCCTTCCCTGCGCGACATTCCTATTGCCATTGGCGGCAGCCGTGACCGCCGTGGCGTCATCAGCACCGCCAATTATCCTGCGCGCAAATTCGGCGTGCACAGTGCGATGCCGACCGGTATGGCACTGAAACTTTGCCCGCACCTGAAAGTCATCCCCGGCCGAATGGAGGCTTATAAAGAAGCTTCAAACCACATCCGTGAAATCTTTGCGCGTTATACCCCATTGATCGAACCGCTGTCACTTGACGAAGCTTATCTGGATGTTTCCGACGCAACGCAATGCAACGGCTCCGCGACGCTTATTGCTGCAGAAATCCGTCAGGCCATTTTCGATGAAATCAGGCTGACGGCCTCTGCCGGCATTGCACCGATAAAATTTCTGGCAAAAATCGCCTCGGACCTGAACAAGCCTAACGGCCAGTTTGTGATCACGCCGGATAAAGTCGATGCGTTTTTACAGGATCTTCCGCTGGGTAAAATCCCCGGCGTCGGCAAAGTCACAGCCCAGCGTTTGCAGGCGCTGGGGCTGAACACCTGCGGCGATGTACAGCGCTATGATCTGGCGACACTGCTCAAACGATTTGGCAAGTTTGGCCGGGTACTGTGGGAGCGCTGCCAGGGTATTGATGAACGTGAAATATCCCCCGAGCGGTTGCGCAAATCGGTCGGCGTGGAACGCACGCTGGCAGAAGATATTCACAGCTGGGAAGAATGCGTGGCATTGATCGAACGTTTATATCCGGAACTGCACATACGCCTGAGCCGTGTCAGTCCGGATCTGCGCATCGCCCGTCAGGGGGTAAAACTCAAATTCCATGATTTTCAGCAGACCACGCAGGAACACGTCTGGCCGGTGCTCAATAAAGAAGATTTACTGAAAGTGGCGCGGGAGGCATGGGAGAAACGGCGTGGCGGACGGGGCGTCAGGCTGGTGGGATTACACGTGACGTTGCAGGATCCGCAGATAGAGCGGCAGCTTCTTTTGGATTTGAGCTCCTCCCCCTGTGATGAACTGAACTCCGAATGAAGGTTTAAAAAGTCCAACATTCGGGGTTCAGTTCAGTGAAGGGGGAGGTCGGGAGGGGGTTTAGCAAGCAAAATCAATGCCTGAGAATAATTCAATCTATTGATTTTGCTTTAATAGCCCATCCCAGCCCTCCCCTTCGCAGGGGAGGGAGCCAAAATATCATTTCTTTTCAGGAATTGCTTTCAGCAGGGCTGTCAGCAGTTGCCAGTACAGCCCGACGCTGGCGATTTCAACCTGTTCATCCGGCGAATGCGGGCCGGTGATAGTTGGCCCGATGGAAACCATGTCCATGTCCGGATACGGTTTTTTGAACAGACCGCATTCCAGACCGGCGTGGATCACCATGATGTTCGGGGTTTTGCTGAACAGTGACTGGTAAGTTTCACGCACCAGCGTCATCACCGGCGAGCTTGGCTCAGGTTTCCAGCCAGGGTAGCTGCCTTTTGCCAGACTTTTTGCACCAGCCAGTTCACTCAGTGAGCTCAGCATGCTGACCACATATTCTTTACCGCTGTCGATAAGCGAACGGATCAGGCTGTTGATCGCCACTTCGTCATCTTTCATCGTGACAACACCGACGTTGAGCGATGTTTCGACCACACCTTTCACATCATCACTCATGCGGATCACGCCGTTAGGCGTCGCGTTCAGCAGCGCAAGGAACTTATCCTGACTGTCCTGGCTCAGTGCCCTGGCATTGCTTTCAGCCGTTTCCGCGACAAAAACGATCTTCTTCTCAACGGCTGACAGTTCAAACTGAATCGTCGCCAGGAATTCCTGTGCTGCCGCTTTCAGTGCGTCCGCTTTATCGGCGGCAACCGCCAGAGTCGCAATGGCTTCACGCGGGATGGCGTTACGCAGCGTGCCGCCGGTAAAGTCCAGCAGGCGCAGACCCAGGGTCCCCGCGTTGTCTGCCAGGAAACGTGCCAGCAGTTTGCTGGCGTTGCCCAGACCTAAGTGAATTTCAGCGCCGGAGTGGCCGCCTTTCAGGCCTTTCAGGGTCAGTTTCAGCACGCTGAAACCGGCCGGAACCGCTTCACGGCTCAGCGGCAGTGTGGCGGTAAAATCAATCCCGCCGGCGCACCCCATGTAGATTTCGCCTTCGGTTTCAGAATCGGTGTTGATCAGAATTTCAGACTGTAACCAGTTCGGTTGCAGGCCGAATGCGCCCGCCATGCCGGTTTCTTCGGTCATGGTCAGCAGCACTTCCAGCGGGCCGTGTTCTACGCTGTCATCAGCCAGAACCGCCAGCGCGGATGCCATACCGATACCGTTGTCAGAACCCAGCGTGGTACCGCGGGCTTTTACCCAACCGTCTTCAATAAATGGCTGGATCGGATCTTTAGTGAAATCATGAACAGTATCGTTGTTTTTCTGCGGCACCATATCGAGGTGAGCCTGCAGGGCAACGGCTTTGCGGTTTTCCATGCCCGGGGTGGCCGGTTTGCGCAGCAAAATATTGCCAACTTCATCACGCTCAGCGTGGATACCCTTTTCCTGTGCCCATTCAACGATGTGTTTTGCCAGCGCTTCTTCGTGATAAGAAGGGTGCGGAATAGAACAAATTTTGGCAAAAATATCCCACAACGGTTGTGGCGAAAGCTGAGACAGTTCAGACACTATAAGTCTCCTGTAACAGTCAGCTCATTCAGGCTCCGTTTGCAGGGGAACTGACTGAGATGCTGTAGGTTTAAGGTTAAGTAATCCCCGCCAGACTGTGTGGCGAGTGGCCTGACAGAATATCACTTAATCTTAACCTGTGCGCGGGCACGGGGAGAAATTCCGGGATTTTTGGGGCGCAGGGACCCGATAATCGCTGGTTTTTGTGAGCCGGACTCACTATAATCTCGCGCAACCTTTTTTCCCCCCACTACTTTTTTAGAAGCCGTTAATTCACTGGCTGGGACACCTTTATGAGCGAAAAATACGTTGTAACCTGGGACATGCTGCAAATCCACGCCCGCACCATGGCTAAACGCCTGCTGCCGGCAGAACAATGGAAAGGCATTATTGCCGTCAGCCGTGGTGGCCTGGTTCCGGCAGCGTTGCTGGCTCGCGAGCTGTGCATTCGCCATGTGGATACCGTCTGTATCTCCAGCTACGACCATGATAATCAGCGCGAAATGCAGGTGCTGAAACGCGCAGAA
This sequence comes from Rahnella perminowiae, assembly GCF_019049755.1. Lineage (GTDB taxonomy): Bacteria > Pseudomonadota > Gammaproteobacteria > Enterobacterales > Enterobacteriaceae > Rahnella > Rahnella perminowiae. The sequence goes on along the minus strand of NZ_JAFMOS010000542.1, from coordinate 6,696 downwards.
GGCGACGGTGAAGGCTTCATCGTGATCGACGATCTGGTGGATACCGGCGGCACCGCGAAAGCGATCCGCGAAATGTACCCGAAGGCGCATTTCATCACCATCTTCGCAAAACCAGCCGGTGCTCCGCTGGTCGATGACTACGTGATCGACATCCCGCAGAACACCTGGATCGAACAGCCGTGGGATATGGGGGTTGTCTTTGTGCCTCCGTTAGTGGGTAAGTAATTTTCCCTTACTGTTGATAAACGCCTGGCTCATTGCCGGGCGTTTTGCTTTTGTTGACTTGAAATCCTTTCCGCTTGACCTCATACCTCACTTGTCGCAACGTGGGCGGGTTATAATCCCGTCTAAATGATCGCCTGCGGGCGACCTGCTGCTTGCTAACGGAGGATCTTGCATCATGGCTCCAGCCAATCTTACGGAAAAACTGTTTAAACCTTCGTTCAAATACCCGGAAACATCGACGCTGGTTCACCGCGTTCATCACCATAATACGCACCCGCCGATGCACTCTGCACTGGAAGGCGACACGGTCCATTGCTGGTACCGTACGATTAACCGTTTGATGTGGATGTGGCGCGGGGTCGATCCGCTGGAAGTGGAAGAAGTGCTGTCGCGCATTGCTGTCTCCCAGGCGGAACACAGTGATCCGTTGCTGCTTGATACTGTAATTGGTTACCGTAATGGCAACTGGATCTACGAATGGTCAAAACAGGCGATGCACTGGCAGCAAAAAGCCGCCGAAGAAAAAGACCCGGATGTGGCGAGCGACTACTGGCTGAAAGCCGCCAACCTTTACAGTATTGCCAGTTATCCGCATCTGAAAGGCGATACGCTGGCGGAACAGGCGCAGGCGCTGGCCAATAAAGCCTTTGAAAAATCCTCGGAACATTCGCCTTATGAACTGAAAGAGCTGGAATTTAAGATCTCCGGCGGCACGCCGATCACCGGTTTCCTGCACCTGCCGGACGCAGGCAAAGCGCCGTTCCCGACGGTGATGGTGTGTGGCGGTCTCGATACCTTGCAGAGTGACCATCAGCGCCTGTTCCGTTCGTATCTTGCGCCGATGGGCATTGCCATGCTGACCATTGACATGCCGTCGATCGGTTTTTCGTCGAAGTGGAAACTGACCCAGGACACCAGCTTCCTGCATCAGCAGGTGCTGATGCAGCTTTCGGATGTGCCATGGGTTGATGCCAGCCGCGTCAGTTTGCTCGGCTACCGTTTTGGTGCCAACGTTGCCGTGCGGCTGGCGTATCTCGAACCGCGCCGCGTGCGTGCAGTCGCCACTCTGGGGGCGCTGGCGCATACACTGCTGAGCGACCCGAAATGCCAGGAACAAGTGCCGGACATGTATATGGATGTGCTGGCGAGTCGTATTGGCATGTCGAGTGCGTCTGATTCGGCATTGAAAACCGAACTTAATCGTTATTCTCTGAAAACGCAGGGGCTGCTCGGGCGGAGAACGCCGACGCCCATGCTGGCTGCATACTGGGAGAACGATATTTTCAGTCCTAAGAGCGAAGCTAAGCTGATTGCGGATTCTTCCGCTGACGGCAAGCTGTTGCCTATCCGCAGCGAGCCGCTTTACGGACATTTTGACAGCGCTTTACATGAGATTTGCAACTGGCTGCAAAACCATATGCGTTAACTTAACAGTTGCTAATTCCTAACGGTTTGTTAAAAAGGATCGTCTTTCTATGGAGGTTGTACTATGACGTTACCAAGCGGTCATCCTAAAAGCAGGCTAATGAAACGTTTCGGTACACTGGGACCGTACATCAGAGAAGGGAAATGCGAAAACGACCGCTTTTTCTTTGACTGTTTAGCTGTCTGCGTGAACGTTAAGCCCGCGCCGGAGAAGCGTGAATTCTGGGGCTGGTGGATTGAATTACAGGCCGAAGCCGAACGTTTTACCTATGTTTATCACTTCGGATTGTTTGATAAAGACGGCATCTGGAAAGCGCAAAACATTAAAGATGCTGAAGTGCGGGAAAAACTTGAGACGACATTAAAAGGGTTCCACAAAAACCTGAATGCTATGATTGAAGAGATGTCCCTCAGACTGGAACCTGCTGATGATTTCAGCGAGGAACCGGTGAAGCTCTCCGCCTGACTTTCTGTACTACCCATTCCCACGATGAATACTGCTATTATAGCGTTATGCCGGTTGGCATAACGCTTCTCACTGGTTACAAAGACAAAGAAGCCCTTCTTTTTCACATTAATGGAACGATTATGAGTGGTAGTCAGACACTGGTTGTAAAACTGGGCACCAGCGTGCTCACTGGCGGCTCACGCCGCCTCAACCGTGCTCACATTGTTGAGCTTGTCCGCCAGTGCGCGCAGCAACATGCGGCAGGGCACCGGATTGTGATTGTCACGTCGGGCGCGATTGCCGCCGGGCGCGAACATCTTGGCTACCCCGAACTCCCCGCCACCATTGCTTCCAAACAACTGCTGGCTGCCGTCGGGCAAAGCCGTTTGATCCAGCTGTGGGAGCAATTGTTCTCGATTTATGGCATCCACATTGGTCAGATGCTGCTGACGCGTGCCGATATGGAAGACCGCGAGCGGTTCCTGAACGCCCGCGACACGATGCACGCGCTGCTTGATAACCATATCGTGCCGGTCATTAACGAAAACGATGCGGTGGCCACCGCTGAAATTAAAGTCGGCGATAACGACAATCTCTCCGCGCTGGCCGCTATTCTGGCGGGTGCTGATAAATTGCTGCTTCTGACCGATCAGCGTGGTCTGTTTACTGCCGATCCGCGTACCAACCCGCAGGCAGAGCTTATCCGCGAAGTCATGACCATTGATGATGAACTGCGCGGCGTGGCGGGTGACAGTGTTTCCGGTCTCGGCACCGGCGGCATGGCCACCAAACTGCAGGCGGCGGATGTCGCGTGCCGTGCGGGCGTCGATACCATTATTGCTGCGGGCAGCCTGCCGGGCGTGATTGGCGATGTCATTAACGGTATTTCGGTCGGCACACGTTTTCACGCGATGGAAACCCCGCTGGAAAACCGTAAGCGCTGGATCTTCGGCGCACCGCCAGCCGGTGAAATCACCATCGACGACGGCGCGGTTTCTGCCATGATGGAGCGCGGCAGTTCGCTGCTGCCAAAGGGGATCCGCGAAGTGAAAGGCGATTTCTCGCGTGGCGAAGTGATCCGCATCCGCAACCTGAACGGGCGTGACCTCGCGCACGGCGTCAGCCGCTATAACAGCGATGCGATGCGCATGATTGCGGGTCATCATTCTCAGCAGATCAGCGAAATTCTCGGTTACGAATACGGCCCGGTTGCCGTTCACCGTGACGACATGATTGTCAGTTAAGGAGCTACAGATGCTTAACGAGATGGGAAAGGCCGCGAAAGCCGCGTCCTGGCAGCTCTCCACCCTCAGCACCGCGCAGAAAAACCGTGCGCTGATGCTGATGGCCGACATGCTCGAGGCCAACAGCCAGAGCATTATTCTTGCCAACGAACTCGACATGGCCGCCGCCCGCGAAAGCGGCATGAGCGAAGCGTTATTAGACCGCCTGCTGCTGACGCCTGCGCGTTTATCGGCAATTGCCAGCGACGTGCGCGATGTCTGCCGCCTGAGCGATCCGGTCGGGCAGGTGATTGACGGTTCACAGCAGGACAGCGGTTTGCGTCTTGAACGCCGCCGCGTGCCGCTCGGCGTGATCGGCGTGATTTACGAAGCGCGTCCGAACGTCACCATCGACGTCGCCAGCCTGTGCCTGAAAACCGGCAACGCCGTGATCCTGCGTGGCGGTAAAGAAACGCACCACACCAATCAGGCGACGGTTAACGTCATTCAGATGGCGCTGGAAGAATGCGGATTGCCGAAAGCTGCGGTTCAGGCGATTGAAAGCCCGGATCGCGCACTGGTCGCAGAACTGCTGCGCCTGGATAAATACGTCGACATGCTGATCCCGCGCGGTGGTGCGGCGCTGCACAAACTGTGCCGCGAACAATCCACCATTCCGGTGATCACCGGCGGAATCGGCGTGTGTCATACGTTTGTGGATGAAAGCGTCGATTTCGACAAAGCGCTGACCGTGCTGGAAAGCGCCAAAGTGCAGCGTCCGAGCGCCTGTAACAGCCTCGAAACCGTACTGGTGCATCAGGCGATTGCCGCCCGTTTTCTGCCGGAACTGAGCGACAACATGCACCGCGCAGGCGTTACGTTGCACGCCAGCGAATCCGCGATGCCGTATCTGCAAAACGGCCCGGCGAAAGTGCTGGCGGTGACCGAAGAAGATTATTCAGATGAATGGTTGTCACTGGATCTGAACGTGACGGTGGTGGCTGATCTGGATGCCGCCGTGGCGCATATCCGCACCTACGGCACCGAACATTCCGATGCGATCCTCACCCGTTCCATCAGCAGCGCGGACAGGTTCGTGCGCGAAGTGGATTCCTCTGCGGTTTACGTCAACGCCAGCACCCGTTTCACCGACGGCGGCCAGTTCGGTTTAGGCGCAGAAGTGGCGGTCAGCACACAAAAACTGCACGCCCGCGGCCCGATGGGATTAGAAGCCCTGACGACTTACAAATGGATTGGTTACGGCGACGATTTAGTTCGTCCTTAACCCGTGGCACCGGTGGATTTTTCGTCATGAAGCCGGTGCTAAATCCCTATTTCATTCAGGGTGATGAGAAAAGCAGCAAACGCACAGCAGGGGGCTTGACGGCAGCCTCAGATTTCACTAATTTAGCACCCCGTAGTTCCCCGGTAACACTTCAAAATGCCGACTTAGCTCAGTAGGTAGAGCAACTGACTTGTAATCAGTAGGTCACCAGTTCGATTCCGGTAGTCGGCACCATTTCAGCTTTAAACTCCTTGATTACCAAAAATTCATGTAGGATGGCACCTCAGCTTTCTGTCTATTTTTGTTCCTGTATTCCCATCAAAATACCGACTCGGCCAGATCTCTCTAGCTTCAACCCCAATCGTCTTTGCAATAATCATTTCACCTTTCGGCCACGGTCTTGCCAGCGAATTGGAAAGGGTGGATGAACTCAACCCCGCGTCCCTCGAAACAGCTGCCATTGTTGTCCCTTTCTTTCTGATTGCCGGATGATATCTGCAGTGTGCCAATCTTTTGAACCTGTCATATAAGACTCCCTGTTAATGGTGAATACTAAGTTATCCTTAGCATGTGTGGCGCTTAAAAATAACACAATAGAAAACTAAGAATAACTTAGTAAAAGGTTGGCTCCGGCATCATGTTGATCAAGAGACTCAAGGAAGCGCGTTTGCGTGCTGGGCTTTCTCAATACAAGTTAGGCGTTCTGGCGGGTGTTGATGAGGCATCGTCGAGCGCACGGATGAATCAATATGAAAAAGGTAAACATCAGCCGGATCTGGAAACGGTGAAGCGAATTGCGAAAGTATTGGATGTGCCTGTGGCTTATCTCTATGCCGAAGAAGACGACCTTGCTGCGCTGATTATTGTATTTCATGAAAATAGAAAGCAGTCAGTTTAGTGTTTTCAAGCTCAGGGAGCCAAAAAAATGAGTCAGAAACTTTTAACCTTCGCCAGATCATTTATTAATGGCGAGATCTCAGCCGAAGATTTCGCCGACCCCTATCAGATATTATGGAAAACTGAGGGTGAAAATGGTGATTCGCTGAAAGATAACTATCAGGACAGTGAAAAATGTTCGACCATTTTTTGTCTCGCAGATCAATTCAATCCTGACAATGATCGTGAGAAAGATGAATTTGATGCTGATGAACTTAAAGCGCGGGTTCGGGCCGTTTTGGATAACGAATGACCCTCAGGTTTCAACTGAATTCAGATAAGAGAAAAACATGCAGCTCAAAGATAAGTTTGAAGAATACTCGGAAGCCGAATTTATTGCGCTGGTGAAAGATATTTTCGATGTGCATGGCAGCGAGTCATATCAGGACAGTTTACTGGAAAATTTCAGCCGGGTTACCGGGCATCCTTCAGGTACTGATTTAATTTTTTATCCTGAAGGCGATAAAACAGTAACTCCAGAGAGTGTAGTTACCGAAATTAAACAGTGGTGGACTTCTGTCGGGAAAGCATTGTTTAGGAGCTGATTAGTCTCTATGTCATCCGAATTCAGGCAGCAGATCATATTTCTGTCGCCTGTGATTTATCACGAATGTTATTTCTCTGCATTTTGGAGCAATAATTTTGCTGCATAAATCCTGTCTTTCAGCGGGGCAGGATTCAGATGACAGCGTAATGATCCGATTCAGGTCATCCGTATCCAGTGTAGAATCAATATGCCTCAGAATATATTTTTCAAATCCTGAATCGTGACTTATCAACGATTGCAGTTTTACGGTTTCCGGCCATTTATCGACAAGCAACCTCGCGACCGCTTCTGAATTCCCTTCAGCAATACTGCCATCATCACATTGTGCGTAAGCGATGTAGTTTTTATGTATGGCCTCCCATGAATTGAGATTGTCCACTGCAATATCTGCTGCTTCTGCATCATTCTCAGTGCAGGTCCTTGCATTAGCACCAATAGAAAATAGCGTGAGTAATAATATCGTGGCGGTTATTTTCATATAAATTCCATACGAACACCCTGGTATGTCCTGTTGTCATTTCTCTGGGTCGAACCTGCGGCGGAAGGCCCGCTATTTATTTTAACGTCTCCCTAAGTCTACTCCGTGATCCCTTTAAAAAGGTATACC
>NZ_JAFMOS010000543.1 GCF_019049755.1 Rahnella perminowiae | reverse complement strand
CATTAAGTTAATTTGATTTCTGCTATTGGCATGCTTTGTGCTTAAAGCTAAGGAGTTATCAGAAAAGGTATTATCATGGATATTTCAATCCCGCAGACCGGGAATAAATTTGTACTGAAGCGATACCGCAAATCTATTGTTATGGGTGCGTTATTTTTGGCCGCGCTGGTGGCAATCTACAGTTACCGTTATTCTCCCTATCAGATCTCCCGTGGAAGTATTGCTGTCGGGCAGGTTCAGTATGGAAATTTCTCGGTTGAAGTGCGGGGTAACGGGGTATTGTTGCCGCGTGATATTAACTGGGTTGCTGCGAATGTGGATGCGCGCGTGGAAGAAGTCATCTACAAACCCGGTATGAAGGTAAGTAAAGGGCAATTGCTGGTCAGAATGAGTAACCCGACGCTGGAGCAGAAACTACAAGAAAACCGGCTCGAACTGGATGCCCGCCGGGCTGAGACCGACGCGACTAATGCAGAATTACAAAATAAGATACTGAGTCAGGAAGCACTGGTTCTTGATGCCAGAAGCCGGTTACTCAGCTCTACGATGCGACTTGCCGCGCAAAAGAAATATATTGCGGCAGTGCCGGTGCTGGAATATGAAACAACCCGTATTAATACGGAACAATATCGTCAGCAACTGGTTCTTGAGGAAAAACGGCTGAGCACCCTCAGGCTCAGTGTGGATGCGGATATCAAAGCCAGCGCGATGCGTCTTAACAAGCTGGAATCGTTGGTGCAACTGAGCCAGCAGGATGTTGATTCACTTAATGTCACCTCGCCGATAGAGGGAATTTTGCAGGATGTGAAAGTACAGGTGGGGCAGAGGATCACCACAGGGACCAGTATTGCCCGTCTGGCGAAAGAAAAGGAGCTTTATGCTGAACTCAAAGTGCCGGAATTACAATCCCGCGATCTGGCTGTGGGACAACAGGTGACGATCAATACCGGACGCAGCCAGTTCACAGGCGTGCTGTCACGGGTTGATCCTGCAGTGACGAATGGCACGGTTAAGGTGGATGTGACATTCAACCAGCCACTGCCGCAGGAAGCCCGTCCTGATCTGAGCGTTGATGGCCTGATTGCAGTGACGAAAATTAATGATTCTCTGTACGTCGAGCGGCCACCGTTCGCGCAAAATAATTTACCGTCGATGCTCTATAAGCTCGATGAAAACGAACATTCAGCCACCAAAATGAAGGTCAACTTCGGGCAAGGATCTGCAGATTATATTCAGGTGACCAGTGGCCTGCGTGCGGGAGACAAAATTATTCTCAGTGACAGCACGGCCTGGCAAGGGGCTGATCAAATTGAGATGACTAAATGATGCCGGCTCACCTGCAAAAGACGCCAGCTAATCGTATAAAGCTATGGAGATGAAAATGACGGAATCACTGGTAGAACTCACTGATGTGAACAAGATATTTTTAACAGATGAAATCGAAACTCACGCCCTGAGCAAGATTACGCTCAGTATTTCCAAAGGTGAATATGTGGCGATTTCCGGACCTTCAGGGTGCGGGAAATCGACGCTGTTATCGATTTTGGGGCTGTTAGATGTGGCCTCAACCGGTACCTATCAGCTGGCCGGGCACAACGTAGAAAATATTTCTAAAAAGCAACGTGCGTTGGTGAGAAATCGCGATATCGGTTTCATCTTTCAGTCTTTCAATCTCATCAGTGATCTGACCATTGAGGAAAACGTCTCACTGCCCCTGACTTACCGCAAAGATATTTCTAAAACCGAACGGCAGCAGAGGGTGGCTGAAGCATTAGACAAGGTCAATATGTCTCACCGGGGACGCCATTATCCTTCCCAGCTCTCAGGCGGACAGCAACAACGCGTGGCCGTCGCGCGGGCAATTGTGGGTAATCCCTCCATTATTCTGGCGGATGAACCGACCGGTAACCTGGACTCCCACAATGCCGAGGCGGTGCTGAATATTCTCGATAAGCTGCATCAGGAAGGCGCCACCATCTGCATTGTTACCCATGATCCCCGTTCAGCTGAGCGGGCGCAGCGCAGCATTGTGCTCTCTGACGGACAGGTAGTCGGAGACGGACATGTGTCACGGGAACTGACCCTGATAAAGGAAGCGTAACATGCTTTTTGACATCCGATATGCCTTACGCCTGTTACTGAAAAGCCCGTCATTTACCTTCATCACGGTGCTGATAATGTCCTGTGGCCTGGCGCTGACGCTTTATATGTTTTCAGTGATTAATACCATCATGTTTACGCCGCTTCCTTACCCGGACGGGAAAAATATGGTTTTGCTTAATCCGACAGTTAATGGTGTCAGTCTGAGTGATTCAGGGGTTAACTTTCTGGATTATAAGGAAATTAAAGCGCGTAATACCACCCTCGATGAAGTGGGCTATTTCTATGCTGAGCGCGCAGATATCAGTGACGGCACGAAAGCGGTTTCCTACATGGCAATCCGCAATACACCGGAGATGTTTTCTTATGCAGGTGTCCAGCCCTATCGCGGCAGGGTGCTTAACAGTGAAGATGTCCAGCCTGGCGCGACGCCGGTTGCCGTCATCAGCTACAGCATGTGGCAAAATTACTTTGCTGGCGATGAACAGCTTATTGGCAGGGATGTGCTGATTAATGGCATACACACGCGAATTGTAGGCATCATGCCCGCCAGTTTTGCCTTTCCCTTCTTTCATGATCTCTGGCTCCCCTCCAGACTGGATCCATCACAGTATCTGATGCGGACCGGTGCGCCTGAGGTTTCTGTTTATGCGCGTCTCAAACCCGGTATCGCCCTGGATGAGGCAGACCGTGACCTCAGTCGGGTGATGCAATCGCTGGCCTCTGAGTACCCTGAAAGCAATAAAGGGCTTTCTGCTCAGGTGCTGACATTCCAGGAAAACTTCATGGGTGAGGAGACCATGCCGATATTTATCGTCATGCTTTTCGCGGTGGGTTTTGTGCTGGTGCTGGCATGTTGCAATGTCGGAAACTTATTGCTGGCGAGGACAACAGAACGTTCAAAAGAAATTGCCATCCGCGTCGCGCTGGGTTCACCTTCCGGCCGTTTAGTGATGCAAATGATGTGGGAAAGCTTATTTATTTGCGCCTTCTCGGGTGTGATCGCCGTTCTGCTTGCCGCCTGGGGGCTGGAGATCACCAATGCATTACTCCCCACTTTTGTGCCCAACAAAATTCCCTTCTGGTGGCATTTGTCACTCGATAACATCATGATCTTCAATGCATTGGCTCTGGTTATTATTACCGCTGTCGTGACCAGCGCTCTGCCGGCCTGGAAAATCACGCATGGTAATTTTAACGATGTTCTGCGTGACGGTACACGGGGGGCGCAAAGTCGCGGGGCGGGCAGGATTTCCCGGATTCTGGTGACCTTTGAAGTCGGGTTATCCTGCTCCATTTTGTGTATCAGTGCGCTGCTGGCCCTGTTGGTCTATCAGGCTACCCGGGCGGATTACGGCGTGGATACGCAGGGCTATCTCACCGGGCAGATAAACCTGAATGCCAGTCAATATCCTGATGATGCGAGCCGGATCCAGTTCTATCAGCGTCTGCAATCTTCTCTCAGCACCATTCCTGGCGTAGAAAAAACCGCTATCACCACCAGTGCGGTCGGGCAATTTACAGTACCACATCAGGTGGATATCGATTCCTCCACCAATAACAGTAAAGATCGCTGGTCTTATCCTCTGGTTAATGACGTGCAAGTCATGCCGGGTAGCCTCGTGGCAATGGGGATCACGCCGGTGGCAGGCAGAGAGTTTGCCAGCAGTGATACACAGGACTCGCAGCCCGTTGTGGTCGTCAGTCAGTCCTTTGCAGAGCAGTTCTGGCCGGGTGAGCGGGATGTTGTCGGTAAACGTCTGCGCTTTCGTGACACAAACGACCAGCGCTGGTTCACCGTTATCGGTGTGGTGCCTAACGTCATTCATGGCAGGCCTTTCAGTGCATTTCGCCAGCGGGTCACGGTTTACCGTTCCCTTGAACAAATACCTGCGGCCTCATTAACGCTGGTGCTCAGGGCGCAGAATCCTGATACGTTAGGGCCTGCGCTGGTTAATGCGGTACGACAAATCGACAGTACACTGTCGGTTAATCAGGTACAGACGTTAAATCAACGGCTTGCCAGGAATACCGCCGGGCTGCATTTCATTGCCAATCTGTTCATGTTGTTTGGGCTGGTCGCGGTAATACTGGCTGCCACCGGCATTTATGCCGTGATGCGCAATGTGATAAATCAACGTATTCAGGAAATCGGGGTGCGTATGGCGATGGGGGCAACGGAAGGGGTTCTGTTGCGCATGCTGATGCTCCAGGGCAGCAAACAATTACTTATTGGCCTGATTATCGGGCTGCCTTTGGCTTTCTTTGTCGCGCCAAAGCTGACGCGCATATTGGGTAACGGTCATACGTCCTTTGCGCTACTCTTTTGGGCGGTGGCGGTAATGATTTCTTTAATTGTGGCGTTAGCCGTCTGGCTGCCTTCCAGACGTGCCATCCGGATGTCGCCTGCGGACGCCATTCGCTATGAATAACCTGTCGCCGCGCCTGCGGGGTGCGGCGGCACAAGCCGGATGCTTTAATGAACGAAAAAAAACGTATTCTTGTGATTGATGATGATGCGGGCATTCTGACCAGCCTCGACATGTTGCTGCGTATGGAAGGGTATGACGTGACTCTGGAAACACAGGCTAACCGGTTATTGCCACATTTGTCTGACAAAGCCTTTGATCTTGTGTTGATGGACATGAACTTTCAGAAAGACACCACCTCAGGTCTTGAGGGTTTGCAACTGCTGGATGAGTTAAAGAAATTTGATGACTGTCTTCCCGCTGTGGCGATGACGGGGTGGGGAAGTGTGGACATTATCGTAAGCGCAATGCGTGCCGGTGCGGCGGATTTTATTCAAAAACCGTGGGATAACGAACGCCTGTTAAGCATTGTTCAGCAACAGATTGCACTGAGCCAGGCGAGACGCTCCGGGAATTGCCTGCGGGAAGAAAATAAGCTGCTGAAACGGGCACTTGAAGATGACATGGACAGCGAATGGGTGGTTCGTTCACCGGCCATGCAACACTTAATCAATGTTGTTGAAACTGTGGCTGCCACCGATACCAGCATTCTTATACTGGGTGAAAATGGCACCGGCAAAAGTCTGCTGGCCCGCTTCATCCATCAATTGTCCTCCCGTTCTGAGCACAGTATTGTTGAAGTTAACATGGGGTGTATCAATGAGCAGCTGTTTGAAAGCGAGATGTTCGGTCATGTAAAAGGCGCCTTTACCGACGCGCGGGAAAACCGGATTGGCCGTTTTGAACTGGCGGATAAAGGCACACTATTCCTGGATGAAATTGGTAATTTGCCGCTGTCACAACAGGTGAAATTATTGCGTGTCCTGGAAGAGCGGCAGTTTGAACGTGTGGGCTCCTCGCGGACACAAACCACCGGGTGCCGGATAATTGCTGCAACCAACACGGATCTTAAAAACGCCGTGGCAGACGGGCGTTTCCGCCAGGATTTACTCTATCGCCTGAATGTCATCCAGATACAGTTACCGCCGCTGCGCGAAAGGCAGGAGGATATTGAGCCGTTGGCTGAACGTTTCCTGCAACGTTTTGCCCGCAAATATAATAAGCCTAAACCGGTATTATCAGCGCTGGCGAGACAGGGATTGCATGACTATTCGTGGCCGGGAAATATCCGCGAACTGAGCCATTTGCTTGAGCGGGGTGTTTTGCTGTGCCGCAATAATACTATTGACCTGGCTGATCTGTGTCTGCCGCTGCCTGTCAGGGCCGGGGCCGCCGGACATGAGCAAAGTCATAACCCTGTTAACCCGCCTGAAACGGGCACATTGGCGGAAATGGAAGAAACGTTACTCTTACAGCGTCTGCGTCAATATGACGGGAATGCTGTCAAAGCAGCGGAATCGCTGGGGCTGAGTCGCAGTGCTTTTTACCGCAGACTGGATAAACTAAAAATCTGTCATGAGTAAACTTTTTCGGTCATTTGAGTCGCGTCATTTATTACTGTGCAGTTTGTCCCCGCTGGGGGGGGTTATTGCCTATCTTCTGTTGTGGCTCTTCCCGCATCAGTCGGTTTATCTCAAATCGCTTACCCTGGTTATCCTGTGTGCCACGCTGGTTTATTTTTCTTATCACTTCTTCCAGCAACTTCTCTATAAAATCAACGTTATTTCCAACTTGCTGGAAGCCGTTGAGCAGGAAGATTTTAGCCTTCGCGGCGTGACCAGCGGGCAGGGCGTATTTGAAGGCGTCATTGAACAGATCAATGACATTTCAGGTCAGTTATCCCGCCACCGTCAGCAGCAGAAAGAGATGGATTTTCTGCTGCAAAAAGTCATCTCTAATATCAACGTGGCCATTTTTGCGCTGGATGATAACCACCGGCTGATCTGGTGTAATGAGGCAGCATCACGCATGCTCGGGACCTCGCTTGAACAGCTGATCGGGGAAAAATCCAGCCACTGGCAACTGGATGCCCTGTTGCAAAATGCTAACCGGGAGCATCCGGTTGAATCCCACCACGAAGGGCGTCCGGGACGTTATAACGTCTCCAGTGATACCTATATGATTGACGGGATCCGGAATATCTTGCTGTTTGTCAGTGACGTAGACGACATGCTGCGCAAGGAAGAACAAAAAGCCTGGCAAAACCTGCTGCGCGTTATCAGTCACGAAATTAATAACTCCCTCAGCCCGATTGCTTCTATCAGTCAGATGCTGCAACAACATTACCGCCGCCATTCAGAAAATCTGCCCGAAGGCTTTGCGGAAGGTATTGATCTGATAAACCGCCGGGCGAAAGAGCTTATTGCTTTTATCAGCAGTTACCGACAACTGAGCAAACTCGCGCCGCCCGTTAAGGCACCGCTGGATTTCGCGGCCCTGATTTCAGAATTGCCTCTGTTGTTCGCGCATCGCAATATTTGCCTGAAAGGCCCCGCGCCGCTGATGGTGGCTATGGACAGGGTGCAGATCCATCAGCTACTCATCAACCTTATCAAGAATGCGGATGAAGCGATGAGTGATTCCACCACGCCGGTCTGCATTGAATGGTCGCAGGAAAAAGGGCGTTTGTGTGTGACGATCCTTGATCAGGGCGTCGGACTGACCAACCCCAAAAATCTGTTTGTCCCCTTCTATACCACTAAACCTAATGGCAGCGGCATCGGACTGATTTTGTGCCGGCAAATCGCTGAAAGCCATGGCGGCTATCTGTCTCTGGAGAATCGACATGATCGAACCGGTTGCCGGGTTACCCTCAATTTACCGCTGTGATCCTCTTCCTGAACTCCGGGCAGGTGAAGGGCTGTGTTTGCTCCATCATTTTGAGTATTCGCGGCCTGAGCAATCCCTGCGTGAGCGGGCACAATGCTGGCTGCGTCAGGTGCTGGCGAACTGTTTATCGGTGACAGATGAGCAACTCATTATCGCAAGGACGCCTCAGGATAAACCCTGGCTGCCCGGGGCACCATGGTTGCATTTCAACCTATCGCACAGCGGGGCATCGGCTGCGATAGTGCTTTGTTCCGGAACAGAGGTTGGCGTGGATCTGGAAAGGATAAGCGGTAAAGTTGAGGTAAAAAAAGCGATTGCCCGCCGGTTTTTCCACCCGGATGAGCAGCGCTGGCTGGCAGAAGATGAAGAACATTACCTGGTCCGTTTTACCCGGCTCTGGAGTATTAAGGAAGCCTGGCTGAAGGCGCGTGGAACCGGGCTGACACAGTCGCTCGCCAGTTTTTGTGCCCTCCCTCAGAATAACGCAACAGCTGACGTATTGGATGAACATACGGGGGAGAGGGGGGTGTTACACCACGCTGTCATTGAGAATGACGGCTTTTATTGTCTGGCGTATGGTGCCTGTCAGACGCGAAAAGACCTGCCCGTCAGATGGCAGGTCTGTCTTCACCGGACCGGGAATTAAGCGCAGCCGGAAGTTGAAATCTCGCTGGCGAAAGCACTGGCGGCACCGGTATCCACCTGCGCAGAGGTGCTGACGGAAATACGCGCGCCCGCTGCCAGAGTGCCCTGGATTTTGGGGATATGGCACAGGGAGGATTCGGCACCCATGCTCATGCGCACGTTCGCTGATTCTGCCGTAAACTCGCGGGGCTTCTTGTTAAACGTCCCGCCCATCGCCAGATCCAGATTTAATTCAGCCGTTTTACCTTCAGCCTGAATATCTGCGCCCATACTGCCTGAAACGGCCAGTTTAGACGGGTCAACCGCGCACGCCGGTGCTGTAATTTTAACGCCGGCCTTGCCCGCCAGGCTGTTCAGCGGAGCACTGGTATACAGCGTGATATCCAGCGTGTGCGAGACAAAGCGATCATTTTCAGCCGCGTCGTTGATCAGCAGTAATGCGTGACTGGCATTCGTCACTTTTAATTTGTTCAGCGTATCCTCAGAACCGGTGACAACCATCGAAGGCGTTGCGGCACATTTGATGGTGAGATTGATGCCCTGTCGGACCTCGACGCTGTTAAAGGCTTCGAGAGGAAACGTTTTTTCTGCGGCGAAGGCTGAGGTGCTGGTGATACCGCCAAGCAGGGCGAGCGCTAACGTGATCTTTTTCATCATAATTCCTTGATTTCGTCATAATGTAGCAAGCGTCAGAAACGTTTCTTCCACACTTGATTGAGGCATACAAAATCCTTCCGGCACACAATTTCACCGATACCTTTCTGCCTGCTTCTCATCATTGTGCTTACTTTTGCTTGCCGGTGATTGACTGAGATTGTCAGAAACAGAACCGGCTGAGTGCAGGCAGATCACCGGATGCAGTCATTCAGCTCAGCGCTGTGTATTGACCCGAGAATAAAGGAAATATCTCCACGGGGGACGACGTTAAGCTCAAAAAGCGGGGTGAGGGCCGCAGGAGATGTTGAGGGTGAGAGCGAAATTTGGAAATTTTCACACAGCGTCACAACAGCCGTCGTCAGTTGATCAAGTGCAAGAGTCATGCCCACACAGTTTCGCTTCCCGACGCTAAACGGTAAGAAAATCTCCGGTGCAATTTTATCTTCGCTCAGAAAGCGCTCCGGCCTGAAGCAAAGCGGTTCTGCCCAACAGGCTGGATTGCGGTGTACCAGCCACGGAGAAAATAGCACGCGCGTGCCCGCCGTAATAACATGGCCATCTACAACAAGGTTTTCGGCCACACGGCGTTCAAAAAATGCGGTGACCGGCGTGAGCCTGAGCGATTCCCGGACAATGGCTGACGCCATATTTCGTTTGCCGTGCGCCGTTTCCTCACGCACGGCTTGCTGATAGTGCGGGTGTTGCGAAAGATGTGTCAGGCTCCATAACAAAGCAATACCTGTGTTATCTACGCTGGCGGCAAGATTTCCAAGCAGGAGATTGATGACCCTTTCCCGTGCTTCGGGATTGGCTTCGGGACTGAGTGCCTGACAAAGACGTTCCAGCATGGTGGTATTGCCGGGCTTTGCATCATTGAGCAACGGGCCGAGCAGTGACTCCGCTTCCTGTCGGAAGGCGACCAGTGCCGGATGGCGGCACAGTTCCTCATAATCTGAGGTCGGCGCAGCGATAATCAGTTGCAGATAGATGCGACGGAAATGGTCAATCAGCGTATTCAGTTGTGACAGACTGATCCCCTGACCAAAAAATCCTTCAGCTACACACATCAGCGCCCAGTGCAGGCAGATTTCACGCAATGAGATCTGCGCAGGGTTCTGTAAAACGTTGAGCAGCCAGCGGGCAGAGAGTTCGGTGCCTTGTTTGAGTAAGGCAGTCTTCGGATTTACCAGGGGTGTCGTGAGTTTTCTCGCCAGGCGCCATTCCTCACCTTCTTTTGATGTCGTCAGGGACTGACCCAGTAAGATGCGTCCGATGGTTGAGGCAGAAGAGAGATGATCAAACTCCTTCACGAACTGACTTTCCTGCTCAATCAGTAAACGTATATGCCGGGCACCGGCAAGCAACAACACGGCATCTTCTTTTTCACCTATCCAAACCTTATCTCCCTTCTGACGGCACGCCAGTTCAGCGATTTTAAGAAAACCCAGTTGCGCATACTGAATGGACGGCGGGGTAAAAAAGGGGATGGCTTGCGCGTTATTGGACATACTGATGCTCCGCAAGAGTATCTGAGGTGATCATGGCGCTGCCCACCCAGCCGCCGAGCCCGACAGAAAGCAATAATGCCGGCCGGCCGGTCTCTGCCGGGGAGTAGTCATTGAGCAATAAAAGAGGATCTGTGGTGTAACAATGACCACATTCCCCGATGAGATCGGTCGCAATGCGCTGTTGTGCGTGTTCTGAATGTCGCCGCCAGGTTTGCCAGCTGAGGCGGTTAATGTTGTGAGGCAGCAACCAGGCTTCCCGGCGCACTGCGGGCGAATATTTCCCGAGCGCCTGACCGGCCAGCGCATCATGAGCCTGGTAGAAACCCCTGATATCATCCCGGCTGCCGTCAAGGCCCTGCCAGAATTGAGGATGATGAAAACAATGAATGCCCGTGACTCTCCGCTCACCGCCCCCCGGCCTGAGCAGTGCGCAAATGAAGGCATCTCCGATCAATGTGCAGCCGGGCACATAGCGTTCAGCCAGATCGAAATCTGCCAAAGTATCGCCGGCCAGCAGTGCCACACACCGGTATTTACCCTGTTCGAGCATACGTTGTGCCATCAGCAGCCCCCAGAATAACGTGGCGCAATTTTGCTGATTAAGGGTGATGAGATGAGCGTCAGGAGCAATAAAGTCGAAACGTTGCCGTATCAGTGTTAAATCCACATGTTGCCGCTGTGAACGGGCAGGCAATCCCTGAACTAAAATAATGGCATCGATTTTTTCCGCCTGATTCAGCTGTCCGGCACCTTGCTGTAAAAGTGAGGCAAAACTCGTGGCTGCACTTTCCTCCGCTGTCAGGACTGATGCTGCCTGAAAGCCGAAAAGATGCCGGAATGTCCGGGCTTCACCGGGATGTGCGCCGCGTCGGCTGAGAATGTCTTCAAGCGATAAACGCGCAGGCGGAATAAAGGTTTTCAGCGCAAAAATATTCATGTCATTTTCTCTGCGGCGGCCAGGCCGCACAGGCTAATCTGTCCGTCGTGTTCACTCATTAACAGGTAGTCACGCCCGGGCTGAAAGATTTCACCCAGCGCGACGAAGGGTGCTGCGCAAAGTAAATGCGGGTTGACGGCGAAGGACGTGCAGCCAGCAGGCAAAGCCGCCAGACACCGGGCCGGGCCGATAAGCGTTAACTGTTCAAGGCTCAGCCCGAAGTGAGCAACAGATTTCAGGATGTCTGTATTAAGATCCGCTGACGGTGTCAGGCGCTGATATCCCAGATAACGTAAACCCCGTTGTTGCGTGTTGACCAGGCAGATGCAGGCATTATTTTCCGGTTTCAGGCGCGCCATCAGCGGTGAAAAATACATCAGGTTTTTTTGTTCGGCGATGAGCAACAGCCCGTCTTCATCTTTCCCGCGCAGGCAGTCGCTGAGGCCATCAAGTGCAAACAAACCGGCATCCGGCCCGCGATCGCTGATAGCCAGCGCCAGACAGTGAGCAAGGCCAAGCTGATGAATGGCTAAATTCACCACGGAACTGCCCATGTGCAGGTCAGGTGTCCAGTGCGCCATCAGCACCGTTTTCACCCGCTGCGGCTGTACCACCGGTGCAAGGTCTGGCAGCAGTGCAGCGACCATATCACTGAAGGCTGCCCGTTCGTTGCTGCTGATCCAGGCATTAACCTGTTCATCCTCTGCGCTGAGCGTCTCACCGCTGGCGGCGAAAAAGTGCTGAACATACGAACGCCAGTGAGGAATATCTTCCTCCCATTCGGGCTGAGGAACCTCAGTATGGTGGAACGACCGGCTGACAATATCGGCGGGATCAAGGTACAGCATGGTATTGATCCCCCCGGGTTTCAGGCGGACGGAAGCTGTTAAGCAAGTGAATATTGCTGGTTCCTTCCATGTATTCAAAAGCGAAACTGTCCCGGTAGCGTTTGCGCAGGAAGGTGTCTTCCAGCCAGTCTTGCGTTGCCAGCCAGTCGGGCAGATGACGTGCAGTCTCCTCAACCAGACGGGTGGCACTTAATTTGAGGCGACTGGTTTGGGCATACTGCTGCTGACCCGAATGATATCCCTGTGCCAGTGTGAGCATCTGCTGAAAGAGGGCATGATATTTACGCCACTGACCGGCGAGCCAGTTTTTTGCCGCGACCGGCAACGGCCGCGTTTCCAGCGCCTTCAGCAGCCCGTAAGTGGTGCCCAGCGCCATGGCGGCGACCATCGGACGGTGTCTCTCAAAGACCTTACTCAGTGCGTTAAGTCCCTGCTGCAATCCCCGGCGACCGAGTCCTAAAATATCGTCTTCTTTGATATGCAAATTCGTCATCGTCAGACGTGTCAGCGAAGCGCCGGCTAATCCGAATGTATCGAGCAGTTCACGCTGCAAGGCCCCGGTTTTCCCCTGAGGAAATACCATCACTAACCGGTGGGTCTGTTCATAACGTGCAAATACCAAACCTGCACTGGCACGCATTGCGCCGCCGACCAGCATCTTTTGTCCGTTAAGCCACCATCCCTGGCTATTTTGCGTGAGTTCGCAGGAAACCGCTGTGGCGTCAGAGCCGACTCCGGGCTCGGTCACCGCAAAAAATGTCCAGGCAGGACTGTGTTCAAAACAGGAGAAAAAACGCGCCTGTTGTTGTTCAGTGCCGAGCGTCAAAATGGCGCGTGTGCTGAGGGAAGCGCCGGGCAGCATCATCATGGCGCTGGCATCTGTCCGGCTTAAATATTCGATGATTTGTAAGTGATGTGAATAATCAACGTCAGAGAATGCTGCGGTTTCCCAGGGATTAAAACGGGAAGGAATACCGATACAGGCAATGCTCATCAGTTCGGGATGATCAAAACCAGTCACCGCGTGGTCCGGATTATATTCTGACAATTTGCCAGCGGCAGTGAGCACGGCATTAAGTTCATTCAGCTGCGGGTAGAGTTTTGTAATATCAGCCATGAGGAGTTAATACATCACATAAAGAAACACGTGAGCGTTAACTTAATCCTGCTTAATATCGGGAAATTGCTCCAAATTGCAAAACACCGGAATTTCATTACCGTCAGATAAGCCTAACAGTAATGAAGAGAACGTTGCGCCCATGCCCACACTCACCATCATCACATTCGTCTCGGGTGATAACTTTTTCTGACGGATCAATGTGGCTAAATTCAGATAAGGATCAGCGCCAAAACAATGACCATAACGCGGCACATTTTCGAGGAATATTTTTTGACGCGTAATATTAAGTTCATCAGCAAGCCTCTGCCACGACGATAAATTGACATTATGCGGCGCAATCCAGGCGAGCGAACTGGCGGTATGACCAAAATGTCCAAGGGCATTGCGCATCGCAGTGACGATAAAAGAAATATAAACGCTGGCAAAGCGGGATTCTTCTTCTGTTGCGTTTCCGCGATGCTGACTAAATTCGCCTGCCTGCATGCTGTATCTGGCGGTCACTCTGCAACGTTCACCCGAACGGCTGAGCAAAACGGCGCAGGCGGCCTCGCCCATGATAGTGGTGTCGTCAATAAGTTCTACTTTGGGATGAAATGCTTTCTCGCCAACCAGCAGTAAGGCATATTCTCCCGCGTTAAGCCGCCTGCAGACATAGTCGACGGCGGATAATGACGTTGAACAATGTCCCATCGTCAGAGACATGTAATGGGTATCGTCAGAAAATCCGGCTTCATCAAGCAACGCTTTACCATGCAGGTCAAAAGGACGGATACAGGGCAGCGTATGGGCATGGACGACATGTTTTATCCGGGAAATACAGTGCGCATGATTTTCGGTGAATTGTTTTAACAACGGGCGCAACAGATCATTAAGGGAACCTGGCTGGCGCGGAAAGTTTGCCAATCCGTAAAAGCGGGAAAACATTCTGACATCAAGCGGGCTCAGATTCAGGGCCGGGGCCACCTCAGCCAGCGATTTACGCTGCTCAGGGATGTATACCGTAATGGATTCAATATGACCCAACATGATGACTCCTTTTTTCATCACCAGCGCCTGCCGCACGAAGAAAAGAGGCCAGGGCGTGGTGTGTCCTGACATGGGTCAGCACGCCCAGATGGCCGGTATCTTCTATTAATTCCAGCCGGCTGTTGGGTAACTGATGATGAATCTTCCGCGCATCGGCATGATTGATTTTATTGTCCTGCTGACCATGCACTATTAAGGCCGGTATCTCACCCAGGCCAAAAAGTGCGTCTGTTTCGGGCATGCCGGCGGCCGGAAAACGGGACCGGTACTCCGCGCACAGCGGGGCCAGATACTGAACAGGAAGACGGTTTTGCCGTAAAAAGTGCCGAAGCAGGCTGGTAAAAGAGGCCGGTACCGACATCAGCACCAGCTTCCTGAAACGAAACCCAAGAGATGCCGACAAGGCGGTGATAAGTCCGCCAGCGGAATGTGCCACGACGGTATCGAAAGTGCCAAATGTCGTTTGCAGGGTGAGCAGTAACTGAGTTTGCACAGGTAAATCAGCCGGTGCCGGAGTTTGCGGATCATGTCCGAGCAAAAATGGCAAATACACCTCATACCCCTGCGCCTGCAGGATATCCTTAGCCTGGGCCAGCATCAGCGGATGGCCTCCCCATCCATGCAATAAAAGTGCTTTTTTTGCCCCGTACCCCGGATTTCCACTGATCAGGATCCTGCTGCGATGTGACCCGCAATCCAGGGTCTGTGTTCTCATCAGTGCAAGCTGTTGAGCCTCTGAGGCACGCATAGGAAAAACAGCGGGCGAGGACAGCTTTTCTATCAGCGAATCCAGCCTATTATTCATGACGTTCTCAACGTCCGCGCCGAAAAAATCAGATAATGCAATTCTGACTCCTGAGGCGTCGGGCACTGACTGAGTCTTTGCATCGGATCGAAAATGTAAAGCAAACGACATTCCTCCGTCATCAGAACCCGGGCAAGGGCACTGGCGGCATCGGGATCAAAACAACCGCTGCAAATTCCCCAGGCTTCGGAAAACCCCGGACAGTGACAAAGTAAACTTTGGAGCAATGGGGTTGCTCCGCGTGCGGCCGGATAAAGCGAATCATAGACCAGCAGGCTCTTCGCAGAAGGGTGGGAATGGTGATGGCAAAGTGTGAGAAGAATTTTTGCATGCAGGCGGTTTCCGCAATCTTCTTCCGGCCAGTGATGATACCAGCAATCTTCTGTCCCAGATGTTGCCCCGGTCTCCGGTAACCCAGCGGCAATAAAATGCCGGCTGTCAGGCGTCACCGCTTCACAGCAACTGCGAACTTTTATCGCGCCCTGGCCGAGCAGGGTAATGGTTAAAGGCATGTGCTCATCCTTTGCCTGCGTGAAAATCCCTGATTTAAACGATGGATCTGCCGTGTGCCCTCGGTATATTCAAAGGCTTTCACGTCACGGAATGCTTGCCACAGTTTGTTCAGCAGGGGCATATTCCCGGCTGGCGTATCATGAATAAGCCAGCTGATTATCTCATCGGCAAGTATTACGCAGCTGGTTTTCACCATGCCGGGATGACTGTCAGGTGGTTGTTTATCGTCGGTTTGCTGGCAACTTCGCAGGGCATGGTGATATACCGCCAGCCAGCGACGTTCCGTTTGCGATAACCACGCAGACTGCGACACGGTAAGCTGAAGATGGGATTGCCATTCATGTAACGCACGTCGTGCCACACCCAGCGCCAGCGCGCCGACGCAGGGACGCAGGGCATCAAATGTGGCGATGGCTGATTTTGCAAATCGTTCGGTAGGCTTCAGGTGCCGGCCCAACATATTTTCTTCAGGAATGAATACGTCATTAAACTCTATATGGGCAAGATTGGTGCCTTTTAAGCCGTTTAATTCCAGTGCGTAGCGCGAGATTTCTGCAACCTGAGGATTAAATATAAAGGCATTAATACCCAGCGGCCCAGGTGCTGTGCGGGCAAATACGACACCGGTATCAGCAATCATGCCATTGCCGATGAACATTTTTCTGCCCGAGATCAGATAGCCGTTCCTGACCGGCGACGCCCTGGTTTCCATGGCGCCTGCATCGCTTCCCTGCTCCGGTTCAGTCATCGCAAAACATGACCAGCCTAAAGTTTCCTGAAAGCGGCTAAAAAAAGCATCCTGTTGTTGCTCTGTGCCGAGCCCGGAAACCGCAAATGCCGCCATACCGGGGCCGGGCGCAGAAAACATAAGGATCGGGGAAATAAAACCCACTTTTTCATACAGCCGGTAGCGTGCTGCCAGGCTGATATCCTGATAATTCTGTATATTTTGTTGTAATACATATTTAGCGGGCAGGCCAAGGCGGTTAAATGCTGCGGACTGTGACCATTCGCGCATGACGATACGTGTTTGGGCCGGGGAGACTATCTGACGAAGCTGGTCGGCAATATCCTGCGCATCTGAACCGGGGGTTAAAAAGTCCATGTCTGACGCCTGATCGGAAAATGATTTCATAACGCCCCCGACATGATTTCGATTATTCCGGCATCCGGATGATAAAGATGGCTGGCGCGATGATCACTTTTGAAAGCATTAAACGGGCGCGTTAATACAATCCAGCCTGCGGACTTCATCTCCTGGTATTGTTCGTCAAAATTATTTACAACAAAACAAATATGATAGGGAAGGGAGGATTTCCCTGATTTTTCCAGCATGCTTTGCAGGTGAATATTACTTTTTAATGGTTCAACCAGTTCAACCTGATTATTTCCATCTGCCGTGGCCAGCAATGTAATTAACAC
>NZ_JAFMOS010000544.1 GCF_019049755.1 Rahnella perminowiae | reverse complement strand
GAACAGAATTCACCAAAACTTACCGGGATGAATTTTTATCGCTACGGATAGTGATCAGATAGAGTATTCTGCGCCATCAGGATGATTTGATGGCACAGAAGTTTGCAAAAGTGTCGGATTAATTAATCATCCGATAAAATCTGTGGTCGGATCGCGCCATCCCTGACCAGTTCACGCGGCAAACTATTTTTAATCCTGCTGCCGATCCGCTTTGCTAATCCCAACGGCTGACCGAGCCATGTCACCAGACATTCAACAGCCGGAGGGGGAGTTTCCGGATAAATATCGACGCCGCGGAACCAGCTTTGCGCCAGTTCATCGTCAATGTCAAAACGGTTTTTAGCGTCAGTATAGCTGAACGCCACCACGGCTTCGTGCTGCCAGCGGAAGCCTTTTGGAAAGCGTTCTGCCAGCCGTATACCAATACGCGAGAAGCGCACCTTGCCAAACAGGGGTTCCAATACCGCCGGGAACATCCAGATCTCTTTGTCACGCTGCCACAACGTGTATTGTTTTTCCGGCCATGAAAGCCCGGACTGAGCGGCGGCTTTGATAATTTCCGCGCTGTCCAGACGGGAAAGCGGAGAGAAAGGAAAACGGCCTACTTTATACCCCGGAACAGGCAAGCGCGGTACAGAGTCCGTTTTACGAAAACGCGCGACGAAGAAACCTTCACTGTCATAAACCTGAGGGAATACGTGCAAATAACCTTCCGGCGTTACCGCTTTCTGCGCACCCGCGAATAAATCAGCCAGCGACTCACTTTCCACCGCATGAGCGTACGTATCGAGCAGCCACTGGCAGACCTGTTGATTTTCCTGTGCGTTGAGGGTGCAGGTTGAATAAACCAGTACACCACCTGGTTTCAGCGCATGAAAGGCACTGTCGATCAGTTCACGCTGCGTGGCGGCAATTTCTGAAACGCTGTTTTCAGACCAGTTGCTCATGGCATCAGGATCTTTACGGATAACCCCTTCGCCGGAGCAGGGGGCATCCAGCAGAATCGCATCGAAAGTTTCCGGCAATGCGGCACCAAATACACGCCCGTCAAAGTGTGTCAGTGCCGTGTTGCTGACACCACAGCGGCTGATATTGGCATGTAAAACTTTTACCCGACTTGCGGAATATTCATTGGCAACGATGCCCCCCTGATTTTCCATCAGCGCCGCTATCTGGGTCGTTTTTGAACCCGGTGCGGCGGCGATATCCATCACCAAAGCTGGCGGAGTATCATGCGAAAACAACGCGGTGACCGGCAGCATAGAGCTGGCTTCCTGAATGTAGAACAATCCTGCAAGATGCGATAAGGCATTGCCTAAGCGCGATTCATCGAGCGCATGGCGGTTGATCCAAAAACCTTCGGCGCACCAGGGCACAGGCTCTAAATCCCACTGATAACTGCCGGCGAGTGTAAGAAAGTCTTCCACGCTGATTTTGAGGGTGTTGACCCGCACACTGGGGCGAAGAGGGCGCTGGCAGGCGGCGATGAAATCCTCCATGCTCAGGCTGGCAGGCATGATGGCACGGGTAGCTTCCAAAAAAGCGGCGGGTAATTTATCAGCAAAAGTGCTGGCAGTGGTGAGCTTTGACAAGAATGCGGTTCCAGAGCTGAATAAGTTTTCAGCCGCGGAGTTTAGCATATTTCGCTTTGCGAGGAGGGCCTGAGTCATAGTCCGGAAAGGAAAAGGCCACCCTGAGGTGGCCTCCGGTGAAAATCATATTGGTTAGTTTTTAGGAATGGCGGTACCCCATTTCTGCCAGTCTTTCGGCGCTTCCGGATTGAGCAGGAAATGGTTGCCATTGGCGGCTTTCGGCGCCAGCGGCGTTGTCGGCGGGGTCGCAAAAGCGATGCCGCCGCGGATAAACTGCTGGAATGTGCCGCTTTTAAAGACGCCGCCAGTCAGACCGAACTGCAAGTCATAACCCGATGCCAGCCAGAAAACGGAGTTTTCACGCACCAGATACTGGTATTTTTTGCTGATTCTCAGCGTCACGTTGACCCGGTCAGCCATCGCGCCAAGGTAGAAGCCTGAGACAGTTCCCACTTCGATACCCCGGAACAACACCGGCGTACCGATTTGCAATGAGCCGACTTCAGCAGCGTCAACAACAATGCCGAGACCGTCGGTGTAACGGGAGTCTGTGATGGTGGATTCCTGCAGGTCAAAATTGCGCGCCGAAACCCCTTTGCCTGCTTCAACGTTGATGTAAGGCTGGAGCAGGGTTTCCAGATTGCTGACACCGCCAGCCGAGATCTCCGGCGAAACAATCGAGAAGCGTGAACCGCGACGGGCAAAATCATTCACATATTCCGGATACAGCACAGCTTTGGCCGAAACCTGATTAAGCTGCGGATCGAGTTTCAGTGATTCGACCTGACCAATCGTAATGCCCAGATAGCGGATTGGCATGCCAGCGGAAAGCTTACTGGCATCATAAGTGTTCAGCGTTATCTGACTGCCAACGGCGCGGGCAGAAGTTTCGGAATCATACAGAACCCGTTTCACCCCTTTGCTGGTGGAGACACCTTCAAGATTATCAAAGCTGATGGCGCCTTTTAGCGCACGATCTAATGGCGAGGCCTGAACGGTCAGACCGCTGCCATTGAGTTGTACTTTCGCACCGCCTTCAGCCCAGAAAATACTTTTTTCTGACAGAAGGTTCCGGTATTGCGGCTGAATATACACATCGACTTCAAATTCGTTCGCTTTCGGGCGTACATTTACAATTTGCCCGACCTGAAACTTACGGTAAAGCACCACCGATCCTGCCTGGATATCTGGCAGGTTTTTTGCCGTCAATGTCAGCGTGGCGCCAGGCTGATCGCCCTGAATGCCTTCAGCGGCCTTTTCTGCGTTGCTGTAAAGCGGGTATTTGGGCGCGGGCTCCCCTTTGCTTCCAGGAATAAGGCGGATACCCCCGTCGACCCATTCCTGCGCGCTGGCGCCCAGCACTTCCATGCCATCAATACCCAGCT
Source organism: Rahnella perminowiae (assembly GCF_019049755.1). Classification (GTDB taxonomy): domain Bacteria; phylum Pseudomonadota; class Gammaproteobacteria; order Enterobacterales; family Enterobacteriaceae; genus Rahnella; species Rahnella perminowiae. The sequence goes on along the minus strand of NZ_JAFMOS010000544.1, from coordinate 14,136 downwards.
TCACATCCAGGCGGCTGTTGACCACAAATTTGCTGTCTTTATGCAGGAGGTTTTTATATTCCGGCTTGATCGCGGCATTGAACAGAATACCTTCGTCAGTCAGCGTGCGGTCGATGACGGAACCGACGTTGATACCATAAAGTTTGATCGGCTGCCCCGCATCAATCCCATAGCTTTGCGGCGCAATCAGCTGAATCTTGACAGTGCCGGGGTTCTGGAGCAGACGCTGGTTACTGTCAAGCACCACGAAATGCTTTTGCGGTTCGCCATCGCCTGGGATCAATTCCAGGGTATTCCCCGTCAGCAGCTGGCTGAGATTAGCGTTGTTCAAACTAATTTTCGGGCTGTTCATTTCGATACGTGTACCCGTGCGCATCAGATCGACTACCGAAGGGTCGACAGTCAGTTTACCGACAACCTTATTGTCTGGCTGCAACGTCACATTGGTCAGCGTACCGACCTGCAACCCCTGATACATCAGCGGTGTCTGTCCTTCTGACAAGCCGTTACCGTTTGGTAAATCGAGATTAATCTCAACCCCGCGCTGGCTCTGCGCCAGATCCGGATATAACACGTAAGACTGATCTGCTTTGGCCGGATTACCTTCATTTGGCGAATCCATTGCAATGGCACCGTTAACCAGTGCGGCCAGGCTTTCCATTTGCACTTTCGCGCCGCTCAGGCTGAAGTCGCCTTTAAAGCCGGATACGTTCCAAAAGCGCGTGTTGTCTTTCACCAGACCGGCAAAACGCTTGTCGATCAGCAAATCAATGGTGACGCCGTCATTACCACTTTCAATGTCGTAATCGTAAACTTTCCCGATAGGAATTTTGCGGTAATACACCAGCGAACCGGTGCTGAGTGAGCCCAGATCTTTCGAATGCAAATGAATCATCAGTTCACCGGTATTCAGGCGGAATTTAGGCTGAGTATCGAGGGCAACGAAATGATCTTTTTCTTTACCTGGTCCCGGCATCATGCCGATATAATTACCGCCCACCAGCGCATCAAGCCCGGAAACCCCGGCCAGTGATGCTTTCGGAGTAACCAGCCAGAACTGTGTGCCTTCACGCAGGGCGTCAGATAAATCGCTTTTGATACTGACTTTTACCTGAATGGTACGCAGATCTTTAGTCAGGCTGATGGATTCTACTGTCCCAACCTCAACCCCCTGATAACGCACAGGAGTACGGCCCGCAACGATACCCGCTGCCGACTGGAAATCGATCGTAACAGTATTCCCACTCTCCTGATAGTTGCTGTAAATCAGCCATCCGGCGATCAGTAAAGCAATAAACGGCAGAAGCCAGAAAGGCGAAATCCGGCGCCTGTGTTTTATCCGTGCTTCAGTCGGAGTATTCGGCGTTTCCTGTTGCATGTGCATCCCAAATCAAGCGGCTATCAAGCCATTCAACGGCAAGAATGGTCAGAATTACGGCAGAGCCAAAGTAGAAGGCAGCCGGTCCCATTGTAAAAGACAAAAGCTGGTCACGGTTTACCAGCGACATCATTAAGGCAATAACAAACAAATCCAGCATCGACCAGCGTCCTATCCAGGTGACCAGTCGCAGTAAGCGGATACGCGTTTTCAATCCCTGAATCGCTTTAAAATGGATACTGAGTAACAGCGTCAGCATCACAATCACTTTGGTAAAAGGCACCAGTACGCTGGCGATAAACACAATCGCGGCAATCGGTATGTTCCCTGAGGTGGCCAGCGAAACGACGCCAGAGAAAATAGTGTCTTTCAGTTGCTGCCCGTTGGCATAAATGATGGAGATGGGTAACAAATTGGCCGGGATTAAAAATATCATTGCCGCCATCAGCGCCGCCCAGGTTTTTTGCAAACTGTGTTTGTAGCGTAGACGCATGGGCACGTGACAGCGAGGACAGCGCCCGCGTTCGTCCGGTAATCCCGTGAATTTGCAGGCAAGGCACAAGCGCAGTGAAGACGGCACGCCTTTCGGCCTGCGCTGCGGATAAAACTCCTCCCACAACTGCTCAATATTCAGATTAATCATTGTCAGCGTGACCATCACGGTCATCATCAGGTACGCAGTAAGCGCAATGCCGGCGTTGATATCCGCATATTCCTTGACCTTGATACTGGCGACGGCCATCCCAATCAGATAAATATCGAGCATGACCCAGTCTTTCAGGCGATCCAGCATCAGCAATACGGGCTTGAGATTCATTCCCAGCTTACGGCCAAAATGCAGATAAAGTATAGAAATCGCCAGGGTAAGCGGCGCTCCGATGGTGCAAAACGCCACCATGCTTGCCGTAACCGGATCGCCCTGGCGCGACATTTGCCAGATGCCTTCGAGCAGGCTGGCATCAATGCGCGTGCCGAGCAGGCGAATGCTGATCAGCGGTTCGGTGTAGGCGAAAGGCATCAGCAACAAAATGCTGATGGCCATAGTGATCAGCCTGGGGAGGGAACAGACTTTGCCTTTCTCTACCTTGGCATTACAACGCGGACAATGTGCCGTTTGCGTCCGCTTCAACGCCGGGAGCGAGAAAAGGTAATCACATTCATGGCAACGCTGGTAGCGAACATGCGGTAACTGGGCTGATATTGTGTGTATTTTCATAGTACCTGGAATAGTAAAGAATACCTGTTGTTACAATTACGCATCCCCAAAGGGGGGCAGGCGAGGCCATCACGCCAAGATCAGCCAGGTTTTTTTGACAAAATAACGTATTATGCGGTCGGCAAACAGTTATTGTAGGTGAGTCTTTTTGATGTCACACAGGATTAACCTTGTTCATATGGGCATTTAATGCTTATTTTATAGAGGTTAAGCACAACAGAACGGCTCAGTGCCCTTAGGTTATTATTGGTTACTACATGAATAAAGAAGCATTCTACACGGAATTAAAACGTGATTTGAACGCCTTGATCGCCGGAGAAAACAATTTTATTGCGACTCTGTCGAACGCAAGCGCCTTACTTTTTGAGCGTCTTGATGGCGTCAACTGGGTAGGTTTTTATCTGCTGGACGGTACAACACTGGTGCTCGGGCCATTCCAGGGTAAAATTGCCTGTGTGCGTATTCCGGTAGGAAAAGGTGTCTGCGGTACCGCAGTCGCGGAAAATGCCGTACAGCGTGTGGGGGATGTTCATGCCTTCCCCGGCCATATCGCCTGTGACGCAGCAAGTAATGCCGAAATTGTTCTGCCAGTGACCGTTAATGGCACAGTGATCGGCGTATTAGACATTGATAGCACCGTTTATCAGCGCTTCGATGAAGCGGATGAACAGGGGCTGACAGAGTTAGTCAGCGGGCTTTGCCAGCATCTCGAAAACTGCGATGCTGAAAAATATGTCAATCTGATTGTAAGTTGATCGTCGGATAACGTGGCATTTAATAATGGCGTCATTATAATGTCGCCTGTTCATGCCTGCGCCGGTTGGCAAACCCGTTGTAATCAGGAAATTTCATGGAAAATCAACCTAAGTTGAACAGTAGTAAAGAAGTCATCGCCTTTTTGGCTGAGCGGTTCCCGCTTTGTTTTACCGCCGAAGGCGAAGCACGCCCGTTAAAGATTGGTATTTTTGCGGATTTGGTCGAACGCGTGCAAGGTGAAGAGAATCTGAGCAAAACTCAGTTGCGCTCTGCTCTGCGTCTGTATACCTCAAGTTGGCGTTATCTGTACGGCGTTAAAGTTGGTGCGGAACGTGTTGACCTTGATGGTAACTCATGTGGCGTTCTTGAAGAGCAGCACGTAGAACATGCCCGTAAACAGTTGGAAGAAGCGAAAGCCCGTGTTCAGGCACAACGTGCAGAACAACAGGCTAAACGTCGTGAAGCCGGTGAAACCACTGAGCCACGTCGTCCACGTCCGGCCGCTAAAAAACCTGCGCCGCGTCGTGAAAATGCGCCCGCAGCTGTGGCTGGTCAGGAAAATCGCAAACCACGTACACCTCGCCCACCGCGTGAGGAAAAACGTGAACCGCGTCAGGTGCCAGTAACAGACATTTCAAAACTGCAAATTGGCCAGGAAATCAAAGTCAGAGCAGGTAAGAGTGCTATGGATGCCACAGTATTGGAAATTGCCAAAGACGGTGTCCGCGTTCAACTCTCTTCGGGTCTGGCGATGATTGTACGCGCAGAACATTTGCAGTTCTGATACGGAGGCCAACTCAGGCATGAACAAATTTGTCAGATTAAGCGTTATCGCGGGTCTGTTAATGGCAAGTGCAGGGCTGGTGAATACCAGCTTTGCAGCGAACGAGAGTACACCGGTAACTCTCGCTCAACTTCCTCATTTAACGCAGGATCCGCAGGATGCAACGGTGAGCGAGCGTGTTACTGCTCGTTTTACCCGTTCACATTATCGTCAGTTCGACCTTAATGCAGATTTCTCAGCGAAAATCTTCGACCGCTACCTCAACATGCTCGATTATGGCCATAACGTATTAATGGCTTCCGATGTCGCACAATTTACTGATAAACGTGCCACCTTGGGTGAGGAACTGAAATCCGGTCAATTAACCACGCCATATGCTTTATTCAATCTGGCTCAAAAACGCCGTTTCGAACGTTATGACTACGCATTAAAAGTGCTTGAGCGTCCGATGGATTTCACCGGCAATGACACGATTGAACTTGATCGCAGTAAATCACCGTGGCCGAAAGACCGTGCTGAGCTGGACAAATTGTGGGATGCAAAAGTCAAATATGACGAGCTGAACCTCAAACTGACCGGCAAGAACGATCAGGAAATTCGTGATGTGTTGTCCAAGCGTTATCATTTTGCGATGAAACGCCTGACGCAAAGTAACAGCGAAGATGTTTTCCAGTTGATTATGAATGCCTTTGCGCATGAAATTGACCCGCACACTAACTATCTGTCTCCGCGCAGCACCGAGCAGTTTAATACCGAAATGAGTTTGTCTCTGGAAGGTATTGGTGCCGTCTTGCAAGGTGACGACGATTATACCGTCATCAATTCTATGGTTGCTGGTGGCCCGGCGGCCAAAAGTAAAGCCATTGCGGTTGGTGATCGTATCGTAGGTGTCGGGCAGGTTCAGGCAGGCAAACAGACTCCAATCGTGGATGTCATCGGATGGCGTCTTGATGATGTGGTCGCGTTGATCAAAGGCCCCAAAGGCAGCAAAGTCCGTCTGCAGATCTTGCCTGCGGGTAAAAATGCCAAGAACCATGTGATTACGCTGACCCGCGAGAAAATTCGTCTCGAAGATCGCGCCGTCAAAATGACCATCAAGAATGTTGGCGCCCAAAAAGTCGCTGTGATGGACATTCCTGGCTTCTATGTGGGCCTGACGGATGATGTCAAAGTTCAGTTGCAAAAAATGGCTAAGCAGAACGTTAACAGCTTAGTTATCGATCTGCGTACCAACGGTGGTGGCGCCCTGACGGAAGCAGTTTCGCTGTCGGGTCTGTTTATTCCAAGTGGTCCGGTCGTTCAGGTGCGTGACAATAATGGCCGCATCCGGCAGGACAGCGATACCGATGGCGTCGTTTATTACAAAGGTCCGCTGGTGGTTCTGGTTGATCGCTTCAGTGCTTCGGCATCAGAGATCTTCGCGGCCGCTATGCAGGATTATGGCCGTGCGCTGATTGTCGGTGAACCGACCTTTGGTAAAGGTACGGTTCAGCAGTACCGTTCGCTGAACCGTATTTACGATCAGATGCTGCGACCTGAATGGCCTGCGCTCGGTTCTGTGCAATATACTATCCAGAAGTTCTATCGCATCAATGGCGGCAGTACTCAGCGTAAAGGGGTTACCCCGGATATCCTGATGCCAACCGGTATTGAATCGATTGAAACCGGCGAGAAGTTCGAAGATAACGCACTTCCGTGGGATAGCATTAATGCGGCGACTTACACCAAATTAGGCGACATGAAGCCGTTCCTGCCTGAATTGTTGAAAGATCATGAAGCCCGTATTGCGCAAAATCCTGAGTTCCAGTACATCCAGCAAGACATTGCCCATTACAAGGCGCTGAAAGACAAACGTAACATTGCCTCTCTGAATTACGCACAGCGTGATAAAGAAGATAAAGAGGATGATGCACTGCGTCTGAGTCGTCTGAATGAACGCTTCAAGCGTGAAGGGAAGAAACCGCTGAAATCTCTCGACGATTTGCCGAAAGATTATGTTGCTCCGGATCCTTACCTCGATGAAGCTGACCATATTGCTGTTGATCTCGGTAATCTGGAAAAGTCTCAGGCTGATCAGGCACCGGCGAAATAACGGTTGTGAAAGCCATACTGAAAGCGCACTCCGGTGCGCTTTTTTTATGCGTGTGTTTTGTATGAAGCTTCGAAAGTATCCCGCAGAGTGATACGGAAAAATGTTGATATTTCAGGTCACTCTGTGAATAAAACGCTTCAAAATGTAAAGTATTGTGAATTCAGGTCTTCAGAACGCGCGGGCTCTTGAATCCTGATAAGAAGCCCATAGGATCAGTACAGCCGGGTGCTATGTGCCGGCGGTATGACTCGCTAATAACAATGAAGTAACAATGAGGAAGTGAAATTTTATGATGCGTATAGCGTTGTTCCTGCTGACTAACCTGGCCGTTATGCTGGTATTCGGGCTGGTGCTCAGCCTGACTGGCATTCAGCACAGCAGCGTGCCGGGGTTGATGATCATGGCCGGGCTGTTTGGCTTCGGGGGTGCAATTGTCTCATTGCTGATGTCGAAATGGATGGCGTTACGCTCTGTGGGCGGGGAAGTTATTGAACAGCCTCGTAATGAAACTGAGCGCTGGCTGATGGAAACAGTACGCCGTCAGTCTCATCAGGCGGGCATTGCGATGCCACAGGTGGCGATTTATCACGCGCCCGATATTAATGCGTTCGCAACTGGGGCGCGCCGTGATGCCTCTCTGGTGGCCGTGAGTACCGGACTGCTGCAAAGCATGAGTCAGGACGAAGCCGAGGCGGTTATTGCCCATGAAATCAGCCACATTGCTAACGGCGATATGGTGACCATGACCTTGATTCAGGGGATCGTGAATACCTTTGTGATCTTTATTTCACGTATTATCGCACAGGTGGCTTCCGGATTCCTTTCCGGCAACCGGGATGGCGAAGAGAGCAGCAACGGCAACCCGTTAATTTATTTTGCCGTGGCGACCGTGCTGGAGCTGGTCTTTGGTATTTTGGCCAGCATGATTACGATGTGGTTCTCGCGTCACCGTGAATTCCATGCGGATGCGGGTTCTGCAAAACTGGTAGGCCGTGAGAAAATGATTGCTGCGTTGCAGCGTCTGAAAACCAGTCACGAACCACAGGAAGCGGGCAGCATGATGGCATTTTGTATCAACGGTAAATCCAAATCATTCAGTGAGCTGTTTATGTCTCACCCACCGCTGGATAAACGTATCGAAGCGCTGCGCAGCGGTGCATATATCAAGTAACCAGCCTTTGGTCATTACTGATAAAAAACCCGGCAAGTTGCCGGGTTTTTTTATGTCAGGATTTCAGGTTATCCGCCTCTTTCTGGCTGCTGGTTTTCTGCGTCATCCTTAGCAAGCTGACCAGCGCGCCGGTTCCGGCCAGCGTCCCCGCAAGTATCAGCGATGCGTGGGTGCCATGTTGCGGGAACAGGTTAAACATGAGGGCAACCATCGCCGCGCCAGTTGTCTGACCCAAAAGACGCGCGGTTCCCAACAGTCCGCTTGCTCCGCCACTGCGATTTCGCGGTGCAGCCGTGATGATCGTATGGTTGTTGGGGGACTGGAATAAACCAAAACCGGCCCCACAGAGCAACATGCGCCAGATGATGTTCAGATGAGAAGGCTCTGGTGGCAGCAATGACAGCGAAAAGAGCCCGAATGAGAACACGACCAACCCGATTCCCCCCAGCATTCCCGGATGAAAACGTTCAACCAGACGCCCGGCAATCGGTGCCATCACCATCGTCGCCAGCGGCCAGGGGGTGAGCAGAAGACCCGTTTCCACGGAATTCAAGCCGAGTGTATTTTGCAGGAAGAAGGGCAAAGAAACGAAAGCCAGCATCTGGGCACTGAAAGAACACAGCGAAGTACCCAGTGACATGCTGAAAATAGGAATACGCAATAAATCGATCGGCAACAGCGGGAACGGCTGCGAAAGCTGTCTGCGTACAAAGAACCAGCCGATGATCAGGAGGGCTATGACTTCCCCCAGGATCAGCGTGTGGTTCTGGCCTTGTGCAAAACCACTGATGGCACTGATGAGCAGCCCGAAGGTCAGGGCATTCATCACGCTGCTGATGATATCAAAACGCTGCCCCTGACTTCGTGTCGCATTGGCCGGTAAAAACTTCAACCCGAGGAGCAGCGCAACGATACCAATCGGAACGTTGATAGCGAACAGCCATTGCCAGGAGGCCACCGACAGAATACCGGCGGCAATCGTTGGCCCCGCCGCCGCTGAGACGGCGACGATAAGCGCATTAATCCCGACGCCACGCCCTAAGAAGCGCTGCGGATAAATAATTCGTATCAGCGCGGTATTTACACTCATGATCGCTGCCGCCCCGAAACCTTGTAACACGCGGGCGACAGTCAGTGTCATCAATGAATCCGATAAGGCGCAAAAGAGCGAGGTGATGCTAAATACCAGCAATCCCGTCTGGTAGATACGGCGGTAGCCGAAGATATCACCGAGCGAAGCCAGCGAAAGCAGGGAAATCGTGATCGCCAGCTGATAGGCGTTAACCACCCAGATAGAGGTTGCCGGGCTGGCATGGAAATCATTAGCGATAGTGGGCAGCGCAACGTTAGCGATAGCACCATCGAGTACAGAAACGGTAATACCGAGCGCAATGGTCAGAATAGCACCATATCGTTGTGGGACGGGTAATCCGTCAGCAGGTGAAGGAGTCATGAGGCCTGTCAGTGCGTAGTCATCATAGAGGGGAATATTACTACGCTAATTAACGTAAAGTGACAATTGTCACATGAGGTAATGAATTTTTTATCTGTCTGTCGGGAATGAAACTGGCTTAACAGTTCTTACATTCTTGATCAATGGGTTGATTGCTTCTCAGCGAGGCTTGCCATTATAATAAAAACCACGTTCTATTTTTTTTGAAACAATCTCAACGCGAGCAGGTAATATATCCTATGGCTATCGCAGATCTTGATAAGCAACCCGATTCCGTCTCCTCAGTCCTGAAAGTTTTTGGCATTTTACAAGCGCTCGGGGAAGAGCGTGAGATCGGTATCACTGAACTTTCTCAGCGTGTGATGATGTCCAAAAGCACCGTTTACCGTTTTCTTCAGACGATGAAATCTCTGGGGTATGTTGCACAGGAGGGGGAGTCCGAGAAATACTCCCTCACGCTCAAGTTATTTGAACTGGGTGCCAGGGCGTTGCAAAACGTCGATCTGATCCGCAGCGCTGATATTCAGATGCGCGAATTATCCCGTCTGACCCGCGAAACCATCCACCTGGGCGCACTGGATGAAGACGGGATTGTCTACATCCATAAAATTGACTCGATGTACAACCTGCGTATGCATTCACGCATTGGTCGGCGCAATCCGCTGCACACCACGGCAATCGGTAAGGTGCTGCTGGCGTGGGGCGATAAAACCGAAGTTAATGCGCTGTTGCAGGTGATTGAATTTACCCGCAGCACTGAAAATACCATCATGAATGCTGCCGATTTGCAGACTGCGTTGGATCAGGTTCGCGTGCAGGGGTTCGGTGAAGATAATGAAGAACAGGAACAAGGGCTTCGTTGTATCGCAGTGCCTGTATTCGATCGCTTTGGTGTGGTCATTGCGGGTCTGAGTATTTCTTTCCCGACGATACGGTTCTCAGAAGAAAGCAAAAGTCATTATGTGGAAATGTTGCATACTGCCGCGCGTAATATTTCAGAGCAAATCGGTTTTCACGATTATCCGTTCTGAATTACCGTGTTCTCAGATACTGCGTTATTTCAGGCATAAAAAAACCGAAGCCACTGGCTTCGGTTTTTTGTTGGTAGCAATCTGAAATTAACGGTGTGCCAGCTCCGCTGTTTCTTCAGAGTCCATTACCGATTTATCTGTCTGTTTCAGCAACTGGCTGGTGATGGTACCGGCAGTCATTGAACCGCTGACATTCAGCGCGGTACGCCCCATATCAATCAGGGGTTCGACAGAAATCAACAGGGCAACCAGTGTAACCGGCAGCCCCATGGCCGGCAATACGATCAGGGCGGCAAACGTTGCACCGCCACCCACACCGGCAACACCGGCCGAGCTCAGGGTAACGATACCCACTAAGGTTGCAATCCATACGGGATCAAACGGGTTGATGCCAACCGTGGGGGCAACCATCACAGCCAGCATGGTCGGATACAGACCAGCACAACCGTTCTGACCAATCGTTGCCCCGAAAGATGCCGCAAAGCTGGCGATAGATTCAGGGATACCCAGACGGCGTGTCTGCGCTTCAACGCTCAGCGGGATGGTCGCCGCACTTGAACGACTGGTGAAAGCAAAAGTCAGCACCGGCCAGACTTTACGGAAGAATTTCGCCGGATTAACACCGGTGAATGACAGCAGCACCGCGTGAATAACAAACATGATGCCCAGCCCCAGATAAGACGCCACAACGAAGCTGCCCAGCTTAATGATATCCTGAACATTCGAACCTGCGACGACTTTTGTCATCAGAGCCAGTACGCCATACGGGGTCAGTTTCATAACCAGACGCACCAGCTTCATCACCCATGCCTGCAGGGTATCGATGAAGGCCAGAACACGCGGGCCTTTTTCTGCATCATCTTTCACCAGTTGCAGGGCCGCGACGCCCACGAAGGCAGCGAAGATCACGACGCTGATAATGGATGTCGGGCTAGCGCCTGTCAGGTCAGCAAACGGGTTCTTCGGTATAAAGGAAAGAATCAGCTGAGGCACGCTCAGGTCAGCCACTTTGCCGACATAATTAGTCTGAATTGCCGTCAGCCGCGCCGTTTCCTGCGTGCCCTGTACCAGGCCGTCAGCGGTGAGACCGAACAGGCCGGTCACGAATATACCCACCAGAGAAGCGATAAGCGTGGTGAACAGCAGGGTGCCGATGGTCAGTAAACTGATTTTACCCAACGATGACGCGTTATGCAGTTTCGCCACTGCGCTCAGAATAGAGACAAACACCAGCGGCATGACGATCATTTGCAGCAACTGGACGTAGCCGTTACCGACAACATTGAACCAGGTAATTGAGGTTTTCAGTACCGGATCATCGGAACCGTAGATCAGCTGTAAAGCCAGGCCAAATACCACACCCATAGCCAGACCCAGCAAAACTTTTTTTGCCAGACTCCATTGCTTGTGGCGGGTTTGCGCCAGCAGCAAAAGCAGGGCAACGAAAACCACTACGTTAAGAACGAGCGGAAGATTCATACCAGACTCCAAACTTATAATTTTGATAAATGAAACGGGTGTTTCCGGAAAGGACTGCACCATCCCAAAGCATTGGGGTGCAGAATAACAGTTTGATGGCCTGACTATTTATATCCAAAAGTAATTCGTTATAACTTTTTGGTGATATTTGTATTGATTTTAGCCAATCTGGCAGTGTTTCATTCTGTTCAGATGAATAATTTCAGCAGGTGATTAAAAAAATCCGGATTTATTGCACCAATGATGGGCGTCCAGTCTGGCCAGAAAAGGGTCAGACCGACCAGAATAAGGCAGAGTGTCCGTTCGAGCTGATTCCCTTGCTGACTGTTAATTAAAGGTAACCGGAAACGCCACCGACAAGGCCAGAGCAGTGGCACACCTGCGGGTGTCAGCATATCAGCCAGAATATGGCTCAGATAACCAATAATCATGGCGTGGAAAGCGTCAGCTGGGATCACCCAGTCGTGAGGGAAATGAGTACGTAAAAGAAAAATCCCACCGGCCACAGCCAGCAAACTGTGAGTGAACCCGCGGTGACCGAAAGCCCGCGCGATGGGGGCTGACAGCCATTTGAGACGCTGTCCCAGCACCGATTTGGGGTGATCAATATCAGGCAGCAGACAAGTAAGCAAAGAGCCGGGAATGATATGCCACCAGTCACCATGCGCCAGCTCGGGAGAAAGCTGTGCCTTCTTGGCAAATACTGCACAGGCTATTGAGAAAATGAGATGGCCTTCCGCCGTCATGACGCGTCCGAACTGGATAACTGTTATTTTATCCAGTATAAGTGAAACTGTCACAATCTTGGAAGAGATGCCCTGTAACTAATTGTCAACGAGCTGATAAAAAACAAGAAAGGCGTATAAACAGACGCCTTTCGGTGTCACTTATGGTGCCATTAACGCGCAAGCCAACCGCCATCGACGGCAATCGTGTAGCCATTAACGTAATCAGATGCTTTTGACGCCAGAAAGACGACCGGCCCCATCACATCTTCTGGCAGACCCCAGCGTCCGGCGGGGATCCTGTCGAGGATTTCTTTGCTGCGTTCTTCATCTGCACGCAACTGTTCCGTGTTGTTGGTCGCCATATATCCTGGGGCGATCGCATTCACATTGACGTTGTGCTTCGCCCATTCATTGGCCATCAGTCGGGTCAGACCCATTACGGCGCTTTTTGACGCCGTATAGGAAGGCACCCTTATTCCACCCTGATAGGAGAGCATAGAGGCAATATTTATAATCTTGCCGCCGTTGCCTTGCTTGATGAACTGTTTCGCGGCTGCCTGAGACATAAAGAACAGCGTTTTACTGTTCACATTCATCACATCATCCCAGTTTTTCTCGCTGAATTCGATGGCATCTTCGCGACGGATAATCCCGGCGTTATTGATCAGAATATCGATATGACCAAATTCTCCGACAGCCTTCTCAATCAGCTCCGGAATACCCTGAATGCTGCTCAGGTCTGCTCTCAGATCGAGAAATCGGCGACCTGCCGCGGTGACCTTTTTTTCTGTTTCTGCAGGTGCTGACAGGTTAATACCCACGATATCGCATCCCGCCTGCGCAAGGCCTAGCGCCATGCCCTGGCCCAGCCCGGTATTGCAACCGGTGACGATGGCGACTTTGCCGCTTAATTCAAATGAACTGAGGATCATATTCAGAGTCTCTTTTGCCACGGCGCGTTCGCCATAAAAGATGAGTCGCTCTGCCGGTTAAAGCAGAGCGGGGAGGAGTTAACGCAGTTCGCTGACTTTGACGTGATCCATGTCGTCGAATACCTGGTTTTCACCGACCATGCCCCAGATAAAGGTATAGTTTTTGGTGCCCACACCGGCGTGGATTGACCAGCTTGGAGAGATAACGGCTTGTTCATTGTGCACTAATAAATGACGGGTTTCCTGTGGTTGCCCCATCATATGGAACACGGCCGTCTCTTCTTCCATATTGAAGTAGAAATACACTTCCATACGGCGTTCATGGGTATGGCAAGGCATGGTATTCCACAGGCTGCCTTCTTCCAGTTTGGTCAGCCCCATGGTCAGCTGGCAGGTTTCCAGAACGTCAGGCACGATGAATTTATTGATGGTGCGGCGGTTACTGGTGGCTGCATCACCGATGGTCTGCGGAGAGGCTTCCGCCAGCGTGATTTTTTTGTTCGGGAAAGTGGTATGAGCCGGTGCGCTGTTGTAGTAAAACTTAGCCGGTTTTAACGGATCAACACTGCTGAACTCAACCCGTTGTGCCCCTTTGCCGACATACAACGCTTCTTCATGACCGATTTCATACGTCGTGCCATCAACCACGATCAGGCCCGGACCACCAATGTTGATCACGCCGAGTTCACGACGCTCAAGAAAATAGCTTACGCCAAGCTGTTTACCAACTTCATCACCCACGGATACCGTTTTTTCAGCGGGCATGACACCGCCGACAATGATGCGGTCAATATGGCTGTAGGTCATGGTGTAGGCATTTTTCTCGAAAATTTTCTCAATGAGAAATTCACGGCGTAATTCAGCGGTATCAAGTGTTTTAGCGTGGTCGCTGTGGATACTTTGACGAACTTGCATGTGGGTACCTCTCATAGATGACGAGATTAAGGAGGACTTACCGGGCGAGTCTGACCGTTGCGTGGCAGTGACAGGGTACAGAAGCAGGAGAGCTCCCGGCTCGTCCTTGTTGCAGAAATCATAGGTTGATTGACATGTTAATTCAATAAAAATGAAATGATGTTTTATTTATTTTATGAGTCAGTTCAAGATTTACGAAAT
>NZ_JAFMOS010000545.1 GCF_019049755.1 Rahnella perminowiae | reverse complement strand
CTCCCTCTCCTTCGCAGGAGAAGGAGTAAAAGACTAACGGAACTGTGCGGCGTGAAGTTGTGCGTAACGCCCCTGACGGGCCAGCAGTGATTCATGTGTGCCCTGCTCAACAATGCCTTCTTTATCGACCACAATAATGCGGTCCGCATTCTGAATTGTCGCCAGACGGTGGGCAATCACCAGGGTGGTCCGGCCCTCAGAAAGCTCCGCCAGCGACTGCTGAATAGCCTGCTCCGTCGCAGTATCCAGCGCTGACGTGGCTTCGTCGAGGATCAGAATTGGCGGGTTTTTGAGGAAGATACGCGCAATCGAAAGACGCTGTTTCTGGCCACCGGAGAGCTTCACTCCCCGTTCACCAATTACCGTGTCCATTCCCAGCGGCAATGCGTCAATCACATCATCAAGCCGTGCACGGCTGGCCGCCAGGCGGATTTCTGCTTCGCTGGCATCGAGCTTACCGTAAGCAATGTTTTCACGGATCGTTCCGCCAAACAGGAAAACATCCTGCTGCACAATGCCAATATTGTGACGTAGCGAGCGCTGGGTCATGTCGCGGATATCGATGCCATCGATGGTGATACTGCCACTGTCCAGCTCATAGAAACGGGGCAACAGCGAACATAACGTGGTTTTTCCCGCGCCGGAAGGCCCGACGAACGCCAACGTTTCTCCGGCATTAATCGTCAGCGTAATGCCGTTGAGAATTTTACTGACGGGGGTGTAGCCGAACACTACGTTGTCATAATGAATATCGCCCCGTAACTGGCTGACTGTCTGCGCGCCCGGCCGGTCAGTGATATCCGGCGAGGTATCGATAAGCTGCGTAAAGCGTTTAAACCCGGCGATCCCTTTCGGATAGCTTTCCAGTACTGAGCTGATTTTCGCCACCGGGCGGAAGAACACTTCCACCAGCAGCAGAAAACCCACGAACCCGCCGTAGGTCAGCTGGTCGTTAATCACATACCAGGTACCTGCGACCATCACAATCAGCTGAACCAGACGCGTGCTCAGATAACTGAGCGTCAGGCTGGCGGTCATGATCTGATAGGCTTTCAGCTTAGTAGTGCGGTAATTAGCATTATCAGAAGCAAACAGCTTTTGCTCATGTTCTTCGTTGGCGAATGCTTTTACCACGCGGATACCGCCGATACTTTCTTCTATACGTGCGTTGAAATTACCGACCTGCCCGAACAGACGCCGCCAGGTTTCAGTCATCTGAGCACCATAGCGGCTGACCATCCAGGTCATCGCCGGCACGATAATGATGGTCATCAGCGCCAGCTGTAAATGGACCGTTGCCATCAGAATGAATGCGCCGATAAAAGTCATTACCGCGATAAATACATCCTCCGGCCCGTGATGCGCGACCTCGCCCACTTCTTCCAAATCTTTGGTGACGTGGGTGATGATATGGCCGGTTTTTGTATTGTCGTAATAACGGAAAGACAGTTTCTGTAAATGGCTGAATGCCTCGCGCCGCATGTCGGTTTCAATGCCAACACCCAACGCATGCCCCCAGTAATTAACAATAGCCATCAGTGCCGTATTGAAAAGGTAAATCAACAACAGACCGACCGTCGCGCCGATGATCAGCACCCAGTCGTGCGCAGGCAGTAATTTATCGATGAAAGTTTTAATCGCCATCGGAAAGCCCAGTTCCAGCAATCCGGCGAGGATCGCGCACCCGAAGTCGAGGAAGAACAGCTTTTTATAGGGTGCGTAATAAGAGAAGAAACGGCGGAGCATCAGACATCCTTATAAGATAGCCAGAAAGCGAAGCCGTTAGTCTAGATGAAAACGGTTATCAGTCAGAGAGTTTTAGAGAAATAAACAGGCAAGATCGCAGACGCCGGTTCACGCCCTCTTCAATGCAAAACCGCTGACTTTTACATTTCAACCTCAGTGAAGTTGTGAAGACAACCCGGGCTTTTGGCAGTAAAACTGTATTAACGGCTTGTCGCCTCTACCGCCATCGCCACATAAATCTCCCGCAATTTTGCGGCAACCGCGCCCGGTTTTCCGTCCCCGACCGGCTTCCCGTCCAGCGCAATCACCGGCCAGATAAAGGTGGTGGCGGAGCTGATAAAGATCTCCCGCGCATTCAGTGCCTCATCCAGCGTGAACGGACGTTCCTCAAAGTGGATATGGTGCTGCTTCGCCAGTTCCAGCAGTGCCTGACGGGTGATGCCATGTAAGATGTGCGTGCTGAGCGGGCGGGTGATCAGCGTGCCTTCAGCATCGACGATCCAGGCATTGCTGGAGCTGGCTTCGGTGATCAGACCATTTTCGATCAGTAAGGCATCGTCGGCGTCATGCTGATGGGCATACTCTTTCGCCAGGCACGGGGCCAGCAGGCCAACGGTTTTGATGTCACGACGCTGCCAGCGGATATCTTCAACGGAAACCATGCGGATACCGCTTTTTGATTTCGGGTGGTCTGTCAGCGGGCGCGCCTGCGTAAACATCAGAAAAGTTGGCGTTACGCTTTCACCGGGGAAATCAAAATCACGGTCTCCGCTGTTGCCGCGGCTGATTTGCAGATACACCGCCCCTTCCAGCAGATTGTTTTCAGTGATCAGACGTTTTTGCAGAGTCTCAATATCACTGAGCGCACAAGGCAGACGCAGGTTCAGCGCCTGACAGGAACGCGCAAGCCGCGCCAGATGAGACGTGTTGTCGAGCAGACGTCCGTTCAGCACGGCGCTGACTTCATAGACGGCATCAGCAAATAAGAAACCGCGATCAAATACCGACACCTTCGCGTCATGCTCGGCAACAAACTCCCCGTTGAGGTATACCGTTCTGGTCATGTTATTTTTCCTGGACAACGTTGATTAGGATTTTTATTAGCTGTAATACGAGTGAAAGAATAAATTGCGTGAAAACTGAGCGCGTGACGTTGACGTAACGCAGGTTTACGCCACTGCTGACATAAAAAAAGCGCCCTGATGAGCGCTGATTCGGTGTGTAGCGAAAGATCAGAGTTCGCCTTTTTTCTTTTTGTTGCGGATCACTAACCCGCTGATCAGCGCCATCACGCAACCGATAAAGATAAACCAGATGCCCAGCATCAGTTGCGGTGCCATTTCTCCCGGCGGGGTTTCCGGACTGCCAACCACTAAACCGTGGATCGTGGCAACAATACCGATAACCAGTAGAATCAGGCTGTTGCGAAGTAAACGACGGGCTACGGTCATAGGTTGTCTTGGGGTGGCCATCAGATGCGTCCTTGAGCAATAAAATAAAGATAAGGGCGCATCATAGCGCCCTTCGTTTTTATGTCAAAATTGCCCGTTCACAATCCGTGAAGGTCAGTCAGCGACGATTACGTACCAGCTGATAACGGCGGGTGAGATATTCCACCGGCGCGCTCCAGATATGCACCAGACGGCAGAACGGGAACAACAGGAACAGCGTCATCCCCAGCACCAGATGCACGCGGAAGATAAATGCCACGCCATCGAGATGTGCTGCCGCACCGCCACGGAACGTCACCACTGACTGCGCCCAGCCGACCAGTTTCATCATTTCGCTGCCGTCCATATGCTGCGCGGAGAACGGAATGGTGCTCAGCCCCAGGGCACATTGCACTACCAGCAGAATGATGATCATGATGTCACCAAAACTCGAGGTCGCCCGCACGCGCGCGTTGCTCAGACGCCGCCACACCAGCATGCCGCCGCCAATCAAAGTCATCACGCCACAGGCACCGCCCGCCCACATCGCCATCTGCTGTTTCACCGGCACCGGCAGGAAAGATTCATACATCCAGTGCGGCGTCAGCATCCCGAAGGCATGGCCTGCAAAAATGCCGAGAATGCCGACATGGAACAATGGCGAAGCAATACGCAGCGTTTTTTTCTCCAGCAACTGACTGGAACCGGCGCGCCAGCTGTACTGACCGTAGTCATAACGCAGCCAGCTACCGGCCAGGAATACTGTGCCGCACAGGTACGGATAGATATTGAAGAAGAAGTTGTTGAGGAAGTCGGTCATTTGCGTGGTTCCCCCGCAGGCGTGTCATCAAGGTTCAGATACTGTGGTGCGACCGCACCGGCGAAGCGTTTCTGGTGCGCGGCTTCATCGCCCGACGCACAGCTTTGCTCGCCGAGGAACGTGATTTGTTCCTCTTCCCACACCGCGTCCAGCGCGGCAGGCGTGTCATCACGGGCTTCCTGTTTGATCCCCTCGCGCACCGTGGCGGTCGCGATATCGCTGCCGGACAGTGCCAGCAGCAGATCAAACAGTTCCGCGTAATGACTGTTCCGCTCCTGCATCCGGGCGCTGAGTAATGCCAGGATCGGCGCGATGTCACGCAACCCTTCCCGCGCCTGATGTTCATCACGGGTGGTCAGGTATTCCAGATACAGCGGCAGGTAATCCGGCAGCTCGCGGCTGTCGATTTCCAGCCCGGCTTCGCGGTATTGCGCCATCAGATCGACCATCGCCTGACCACGGTCACGGGATTCGCCGTGCACATGTTCAAACAACAGCAACGAGGTGGCGCGACCCCGATCGAACAAACCGGTGTACGCCGATTGCGCATCCAGCAAATCCTGTTTGCAGAACGCCGTGATGTACAGCGCCAGATCGTGGCGCTGTTCCTCAGTCAGTTCCGCAGATTCTGTCACCGCTTCGAGCAGCTCCGTCTGGTGTTCCCACAGCTCATCAGACGGGTAATCGAGCAATAAGCCAATGAGTCGTAAGCTGTTCATCAGTTGTTCCTTTCTGTTTTCGCGCCGATATCGATGGCATCGATGCGTTTACTGTTGAACAGGTTAAATTTGCTGTCGCTGCCGTGGCAGCCGTCGCCGAAGCTGAAACCACAGCCTTTGGCTTCCGGGAAGGCTTCACGCGCCTGTTCACGGTGGCCGGAAGGGACCACGAAACGATCTTCGTAGTTGGCAATCGCCAGATAGCGGTACATTTCTTCGGCCTGCGCCGCAGACAATCCGACCTGTTCCAGCGCGCGGGTGTCCGTTACGCCATCCACCGTTTCAGCACGTTTGAAATGACGCATCGCCAGCATGCGCTTCAGCGCACGCAGCACCGGCGCGGTGTCGCCCGCAGTCAGCAGGTTCGCCAGGTATTCCACCGGAATACGCAGGCTTTCGACATCCGGCAGCACGCCGCTGTGCGGTAATGCACCGGCATCAGCAGCAGACTGGATCGGGGACAGTGGCGGCACGTACCAGACCATCGGCAGCGTGCGGTATTCAGGGTGCAGCGGCAGCGCCAGCTTCCATTCCATCGCCATTTTATAGACCGGCGACTGACGTGCGGCATCCATCACGGACAGCGGAATGCCGTCTTTTTCGGCCTGTGCAATCACCTCAGGATCGTTCGGATCGAGGAAAATGCTCATCTGGCTTTCGTACAGGTCTTTCTCATTTTCCACCGATGCGGCTTCACCGATACGGTCGGCGTCATACAACACTACGCCGAGATAACGGATACGACCGACACAGGTTTCGGAACACACCGTTGGCTGACCGGCTTCGATACGCGGATAACAGAAAATACATTTTTCTGATTTGCCGCTTTTCCAGTTGAAGTAGATTTTTTTGTACGGGCAGCCGGTCAGACACATGCGCCAGCCACGGCATTTGTCCTGGTCGATCAGCACGATGCCGTCTTCGCCACGCTTGTAGATCGCACCGCTCGGACAGGTCGCCACACACGCCGGATTCAGGCAGTGTTCACACAAACGCGGCAGGTACGCCATAAAGGTATTTTCGAACTCGCCGTACATTTCTTTCTGCATATTGGCGAAGTTCTGGTCGGCAGAACGTTTGCTGAACTCGGTTCCCAGATCGTCTTCCCAGTTCGGGCCACCGGTAATTTTCTTCATGCGTTTGCCGGTTAACAACGAACGCGGACGGGCCACCGGCTGATGTTTGCCGTCTTTCGCGGTGTGCAGATGCTGATAATCAAAATCAAACGGTTCGTAGTAATCATCGATTTCCGGCATATGCGGGTTGGCGAAGATTTTATGCAGCAGGTTGGCTTTATTACCCATGCGCGGCTGCAGTTTGCCGTTGATTTTGCGGATCCAGCCGCCCTTCCATTTCTGCTGGTTTTCCCAGTCGTGCGGATAACCGAGCCCCGGTTTGGTTTCCACGTTGTTAAACCACGCGTATTCCATCCCTTCGCGGCTGGTCCAGACGTTTTTACAGGTCACGGAACAGGTGTGGCAGCCAATGCATTTGTCGAGATTCAGCACCATGCCGACTTGTGAACGAATTTTCATTGGGCTTTCTCCTGTTGCACGGCGTCCTGCACGTCGTCATTACCTTCGTCATCCAGCCAGTCGATGCGGTTCATTTTGCGCACAATCACGAATTCATCGCGGTTGGAGCCGACCGTGCCGTAATAGTTGAAACCGTACGCCAGTTGCGCGTAACCACCGATCATATGCGTCGGTTTCGGGCAAACACGGGTGACAGAGTTATGAATACCGCCACGCTGCTGGCTGATTTCTGAACCCGGAATATTCACGATGCGCTCCTGTGCGTGATACATCATGGTCATGCCTGCCGGTACGCGCTGGCTGACCACCGCACGGGCGCTCAGCGAGCCGTTGGCGTTGAAAGCTTCGATCCAGTCGTTATCTTCAATGCCTAACTGTTTCGCATCGTCTTCACTCAGCCAGACAATCGGGCCACCGCGACCTAAAGTCAGCATCAGCAGGTTGTCGCTGTAGGTAGAATGAATGCCCCATTTCTGGTGCGGCGTCAGGAAGTTCAGCGCCATTTCCGGGTTGCCGTTCGGTTTCGCGTTCAGCAACGGCTGCGCCGCGCGGGTGTCGATTGGCGGACGGTAAACCAGCAGGCTTTCACCGAAGGCGCGCATCCACGCATGATCCTGATAAATCTGCTGGCGGCCGGACAGCGTGCGCCACGGAATAAGCTCGTGCACGTTGGTGTAACAGGCGTTGTAAGAAACATGTTCATCTTCCAGACCGGACCAGGTCGGGCTGGAGATAATTTTGCGCGGTTGCGCCTGAATATCGCGGAAGCGGATTTTCTCGTCTTCTTTATTCAGCGCCAGATGTGTGTGGTCGCGGCCGGTATTCTGGCTCAGCGCCGCCCAGGCTTTGACCGCCACCTGACCGTTGGTTTCCGGTGCCAGCGTCAGGATGACTTCCGCTGCATCAATCGCAGTGTTAATCACCGGCTGGCCTTTCGCCACGCCATCCGGTTTGGTGTAGTTCAGTTTTTTCAGCAAACCGACTTCGCTGTCAGTATTCCAGCTGATGCCTTTGCCGCCGTTACCGAGTTTTTCCAGCAACGGGCCGACCGAGGTAAAGCGCTCATAGGTGTTCGGATAATCACGTTCAACGACCATCAGATGCGGTGCAGTGCGCCCGGGGATCAGATCACATTCCCCTTTTTTCCAGTCTTCCACGCCAAACGGCTGTGCCAGTTCAGCGGCGGAATCGTGCTGAACCGGCAACGTCACCATGTCGGTTTCCACCCCAAGATGGCCGACGCATACCCGGGAAAACTCTTTGGCAATACCTTTATAGATTTCCCAGTCGCTTTTGGAATCCCAGGCCGGGTCAACAGCAGCAGACAGCGGATGAATAAACGGATGCATATCCGAGGTATTCATGTCGTCTTTTTCATACCAGGTGGCGGTCGGCAGCACGATGTCAGAATAGAGACACGTGCTGGACATGCGGAAATCCAGTGTCACCACCAGATCCAGTTTGCCTTCGCCGCCCTGCGCCTGCCATTCGACTTCTTCCGGCATGACGCCGCCCTGAAGGCCGAGATCCTCTCCCTGAATACCGTGTTCGGTGCCCAGCAGATATTTCAGCATGTACTCGTGGCCTTTACCGGAAGACCCCAGCAGGTTAGAGCGCCAGACGAACAGGTTACGCGGGAAGTTCTGCGGATTATCCGGTTGTTCGGCAGCAAAACGCACGCTGCCGTCTTTCAGGGCTGCCACGGTGAAATCGGCCGGTGATAAACCTGCGGCTTTCGCCTGCCCGGCAATGTGCAGCGGGTTAACGTTGAGCTGCGGCGCAGACGGCAGCCAGCCCATACGCTCGGCGCGCACGTTGAAGTCAATCATACTGCCGGTAAATTTGGATTTGTCCGCCAGCGGAGATAACAGCTCCTGTGGCGTGACGGTTTCGTAACGCCACTGACTTGAATGGTTGTAGAAAAATGAGGTGCTGTTCATCTGGCGCGGCGGACGCTGCCAGTCAAGGCCAAACGCCAGCGGTTGCCAGCCGGTTTGCGGACGCAGTTTTTCCTGCCCGACGTAGTGGGCCCAGCCGCCCCCGCTCTGCCCCACGCAACCGCAGAAGATCAGCATGTTGATCAGACCGCGGTAGTTCATATCAAGGTGATACCAGTGGTTCATCCCGGCACCGACGATGATCATCGAACGGCCATGGGTTTTGTGGGCGTTATCGGCAAATTCATGGGCGATACGCACGATGTTTTGCTGTGAAACCCCGGTGATTTTCTCGGCCCAGGCTGGCGTATAGGCTTTGATTTCATCATAGCCTTGTGCGCAGTTTTCATCGTTCAGGCCGCGTTCGATACCGTAGTTCGCCAGCGTCAGGTCGTAAACACTTGCCACCAGGCCGGTACTGCCATCCGCCAGTTGCAGGCGTTTGACCGGCAGTTTGTGCATCAGAATTTCATCCAGTGTCACACTGTTGAAATGTTCACTGACCGCGCCACCGAAGTACGGATAGCCCACATTCACAACGTCATCATGATCGCCGAGCAGGCTCAGCTTCAGGCTGACATCTTTGCCGTCTTTCCCTTCACGGGATTCCAGATTCCACTGGCCTTTTTCGCCCCAGCGGTAACCGATCGAACCTAACGGTGATACCAGTTCTCCGGTGTGTTCATCGAGGGCGATGGTTTTCCATTGCGGGTTATTTTCCTGACCAAGATTGCCCACCAGATCAGAGGCACGCAGCATACGGCCTGCGGCATATGATCCGTCTTCGCGCGGTTCCAGCATCACCAGCATCGGCATATCGGTGTAGCGGCGCACGTAGTCGGTGAAGTACTGACTTGGATTATCGATGTGGAAGGATTTGAGGATCACATGGCCCATGGCCAGCGCCAGTGCGCTGTCGGTGCCTTGCTTCGGCGCCAGCCACTGGTCACAAATCTTGGCGATTTCCGCATAGTCTGGCGTGATAGCCACCGTTTTAGTGCCTTTATAGCGCACTTCGGTGAAGAAGTGCGCGTCCGGCGTACGGGTCTGCGGAACGTTGGAACCCCAGGCAATAATATACGAAGAGTTGTACCAGTCAGCCGATTCCGGCACGTCAGTCTGCTCGCCCCAGGTTTGCGGAGACGCCGGGGGCAAATCGCAATACCAGTCGTAGAAGCTCAGGCAAACACCGCCGATCAGCGACAGATAACGTGCGCCGGAAGCGTAAGACACCATCGACATCGCCGGAATGGGCGAAAAACCGATAATGCGGTCCGGGCCGAAAGTTTTGGCGGTATACACGTTGGACGCGGCAATCAGTTCATTCACTTCCTGCCAGCTTGAACGGACAAATCCCCCACGACCGCGTGCCGCTTTATATTCTTTGGCTTTTTCCGGCTGACTGACAATCGAGCCCCAGGCATCGACCGGATCGCTGTAATTCAGTCTGGCTTCACGCCATAACTGGATCAGTTTCTTGCGCATCAGCGGATATTTCAGACGGTTTGCACTGTAGAGATACCAGGAATAGCTGGCACCACGCGGGCAACCACGCGGCTCGTGGTTCGGCAGATCCGGACGGGTGCGCGGGTAGTCGGTCTGCTGGGTTTCCCAGGTCACCAGACCGTTTTTGACGTAAATCTTCCAGCTGCATGAACCGGTACAGTTCACACCGTGCGTGGAACGGACCACTTTGTCATGCTGCCAGCGGCTGCGGTAACCGTCTTCCCAGTCGCGATTGGTATTCAGCGTCTGGCCGTGGCCGTCAGCAAAGGGTTCAGCTAGCTGTTTGAAATAGCGAAACCGGTCAAGAAACTTGCTCATCCGGGACTCTCCTGTGCAAAGGCTTCATTGCGCTTTGTCATTATGTGAATGGCGGGGAATACAACTTCATTGCTCGTTATGCCCTCAGGGTATGCAGCCCACACGCGCGCCCAATTGATTGCGATCAACGCCTTTGCGTCATGCATTCATTTATATAACGACAAATACCCCCAAAGAGGTATGAAGTTAAGTTGCTATAATTGATTGATTTACTGAAATTAATTACACAAAGACAACAAAAAGGAGGGCATTAAGTCATCCGCAGGAAAATTGGAGGTAAGGCCGTTTGAATGTGACAGTATTGTGAAATCACGCGGGAGGTTATTGTATTTACGCCGATGTCTGGCGTAATAGAACAACCTGTTTTCACCACCAGAAACCTTTAATGCAGACAGAAAAACCCGCCGTACTCAATTTCAACGATGAAGTTACCGGGATGATATACGGTTTCGTTTTTCGTCCGGACCGCCCAGCCGAACGCGTTTCCTCACAACAGGTTCAGGAAGCCTGGCAGCAGATTTGCCACGACAGAGGATTCGTCTGGATCCACGTCAATCTCAATCACGCTATGTCAGAAAAATGGCTGAAAAAGCATTTTGGCATCGGCGAGGTATTTTTCGAGGAAATCCGCGAAGGATCGCGCAGTACGCGCATTGAACGGCTTGATGACACGCTGCTGGCGGTGCTCAACGATGTGATTTTCCGTCCGGATGAAACCAGTGATGAAGCCTCGACGCTGTGGCTCAGTTGCCATCAGCAGCTGGTGATCACGGCGCGCCACAAACCGGTGAGGCTGATCGAACAGTTATTCAAACGACTGGAACATCTGGCCATCACCACGCCAACCGCGCTGCTGGTGCATCTTTTAGAGGAACAGGAAGATTTACTGGAACAGATTGTACGGCGAGCTAATCAGTACGTGGATACCATCGAAGAGCGGTTGCTGAGCCATCACGTGAAAAAGAACCGCGCCGATTTGGGGCGTCTGCGCCGTATGCTGCTGCGGTTTCAGCGTTTACTCGCACCGGAACCGACCGCCCTGTTTCGCCTGCTGAACCGTCCTCCCGCCTGGATAGCCCCTGCCGTGGTCCAGGATTTACGGCAGTTTGCCGAGGAATTTTCGGTGGTACTGAATGACCTTATCGCCCTGACCGAACGCATCAGGTTATTGCAGGAAGAAATCACCTCACGGCAGATGGAGCAAAGTAACCGCACGCTGTATGTGCTGACGGTAATCACCGTGCTGGCGCTGCCGATCAATATTGTCGCAGGTTTCTTTGGCATGAACGTCGGTGGCATTCCGCTCGCCAGCAATCACCACGGTTTTATTTTACTGGTGGTGATTGTCGGCGTGTTTACTCTGCTGGCGGGCTGGTATGCGTTAAGGCATCGCGACGACGGCTGATGACGGCTCTCCGCACAACAACTACAGGAAATCTTTGGCTTTATTCAGCAACGCAGCTTTAGTGATCACACCCAGCAAACGGCGTGATTGCGCATTTTCCAGCACCGGTAAACGTTCAAGTGGCGAATGACTGAACATCGCCCACGCCTGCTCGTAACTGGCCTGCTGAAAAATCGTCGTGAATTCCTGTTCGATAAACGGATCAATCGGGCTGTCAGCTTTCACGCTGCCATCAATAAGCCCTGCCGCCACCACATTGGTCGGCACCACGCCCAGAAAACGTTCTTCCCTGTCTACCATGTATACATACCGTGTGCGTTGTTTTAACCCTTCGCTGACCACCTCTGACAGCGAAGCGTCGACGTACATTTTCGAACAAGGTGAAATCAGTGATGCCACAGTACTGTATTCAAACGCATTTTTCGCCGCAAACCGGGCATTATGCCGTGTCAGCACCGGGTACGTGCCGCCGACTTTCAGGCGAGACGCCACAACATAAGAAATCGCCGTCGCCAGCATCAGCGGGAACAGCAGCGAACTGTTGAGGGTCATTTCGAACGCCATCATGATCGACATCAGCGGTGCATGACTGGTGGCCGCCAGCAATGCGCTCATGCCGATCGCAGCATATAACCCGACCGGACCGGGATCGAATCCCAGCCATTGCAGGAAGGTACACACCAGCGCGCCGCCCGCCGCGCCAATCAGTAACGACGGCGTGAACAACCCGCCGACCGCACCGGAACCGATGGTGATCGCCGTGGCGACAATTTTCAGGATCAGCAGCACCCATAAAGAGGTCTGTAAATCCCCGTTGTTAAGGATTAAATCAATGACCTCAAAACCGTTACCGAGCACCAGCGGCGAAATCATCGCCACGAG
The DNA here is from genome assembly GCF_019049755.1 of Rahnella perminowiae. Taxonomy (GTDB): domain Bacteria; phylum Pseudomonadota; class Gammaproteobacteria; order Enterobacterales; family Enterobacteriaceae; genus Rahnella; species Rahnella perminowiae. Next base: position 4,956 of record NZ_JAFMOS010000545.1, on the reverse strand, counting down.
GCCGACACCCAGCCCGCCAAGACCCAGACGCAGCGCCGGATGCGAAATGGGTTTCATCCACTGCCGCACTTTATCGATTGATGAGATGAATAACGGCCCGAGAATCCCCGTCGCCATGCCAATAATCAGCACGGTAAAAATCGCCCCTAAGGAGGGGCTGAATGAGGCGGAAGCATACAGATACAGCGGCGCATAACCGGTCAGCGACCGGACAGTAAGCACCGCGACCGACGCCGAGATAAACAGCGGGATCAGGCGCTGTACGGCGGTCACACCAAAAGCGATTTCCGCCACAAACAACGCGCCGGCAAACGGAGCGTGATACACCGCTGCCAGCCCGCCCGCGGCAGCCATGGCGATAACATCTGACTGATGTACGCCTTTAAAACGTGAAAACCGCCCGAGCAGGCTGCCGCTTAACGCGGATAACTGGACCATTGCCCCTTCGCGACCAATTGAACCGCCGCTGGCAATACTGGCAAGCGACGACAGCCCGCGCAGCACGGTACTGACCACCGGAATGCCCGGCAGACGCTGATCAATGACATCCAGATAATCCGGCATTTTGCCGTGCCTGCTTTCGTGACGCAGCGCCCACAGCAGGATGAAACCCGCAATCACGCCCCCTCCTGTGGTGATCAGCGGCCAGAGAAATTGAGGATATTCATTGAAAGCTTTGGTGATATCGCTGCCATCACTGAACATCAGGCCGTTGATACCCGAAATCGCCCCGCGAAAAGCGATTGTCACCAGCGCGGCAATAATCCCGGCAGGAATAGCGATCAGCAGGTTAATCAGATCACCTTTTTGCAGGGCATCAGGGTTGAAAGCTTTCAGGCTCATAAGATCTCAGTGGTCGGAAAAGTGGCTGGCAGAATACCGAAGGAAATCATTATCATGCTCATAAGCCCGGCGCAACCCGCGGCGTGGCTTAAAATCGAAAATTGTTGCTCCCGCGCGTTCCACCGCAGGCAGAAAAATTTTGCGCGCCTTGCCGCATTCATGCCGTACCCCTCTGCCGGGTGACGCACATTCTGTGGAAAACGTCCCGCAAAATCCTCAACAACCGCTTTCGCTAAACGCATCAGGCATTAAAGTCACGTCCGTTCCCGGGAGAACAATCCCTATACAACGGCAAAAGACTCTGTTAATTTATGCACCGAAGCACAGTGCAAGAAGGCTTCGGTACCCCACCTTAAAAATCAGGATGGGTTCATCTCATGAACGATATGCTCAGGATAAGCAGCTTCCGCGATCAATGGCTGGAAGACTTTTTTCACTTCGCCACTCCCCATCGCAAAATACCCTGGACGCTGGCAACCGCTCTGGAAAGGAAGCTGGATATGATCAATGCCGCAATGGATTATCGGGATTTACTCTGGCCTCCGGGCAATCGCTACGAAGATCTGGCAGCTCCGTTAAAAGGATTTTCATCGATCAGGGTGAATGAACAGTACCGTCTGATTTTTTACTGGCGGGAAGGCAAAGCACATGGCCTGTATTGAGATCCCCACGGTTACAGGCGTTACCGGTAATTATGAGCATATTCGTTTCGATGTTAATGAAGACATACCAAAAGGAACGTCGTATGGCTGTGACCACACGTAAACCCGCTACCGTTGGTGATATTTTACTTTACGAATTTCTTGAGCCCACTGGCCTGCGGATCAACGATCTTGCCGACATGCTGAATGTTCACCGCAATACCATCAGCGCACTGGTGAATAACAACCGCAAGCTGACCGTTGATATCGCCTTCCGGCTGGCAAAGACATTTGAGACTTCTGTCGAATTCTGGTTAAACCTGCAAACCCATGTCGATATCTGGGAAGTGCGCAATAACCCGCGCCTGATGGATGACATCAACAAGGTCGTCCATCTGAAAGATTTTCTGAAAAAATCATAAAAACTCCCCGGCAGACAAGCTTCGATGGTGCGCTCAAAATACTGCTGAACGGAGAATCCCCGGGACCTTTGCCCGGGGACTGTGAGAAGGGATTATAAGGCGCACGGTCAGCTCAACACGTAACCCTTCGCCATATGCACTGCCCGATCACACATATGATCAATCACATCGGCATCGTGGCTGACCAGAATCATGGTCAGATCACTGCTGGCTTTCAGGTCATTGAGCAGATTAAGAATTTCTGCCTGTACGGACATATCAAGGGCTGATGTCGGTTCATCAAGCAGCAGCAGTTTCGGTTTAAGCAACAGCGCCCGGACAATCGCCACGCGCTGACGCTGACCGCCGGAAAGCTGGTGCGGATAACGGTTCATCAGCGCCGGATCCAGCCCGACCTGGCGAAAACCTTCGGCAATTTTCTGTTCGATATCCTGTTCTTTAAGGATTTTCAGCGGCTCGGCCAGCGTTCGCAGCAGCTTGTGTTTGGGGTGCAGCGAAGCATACGGATCCTGAAAAACCATCTGTACATCGCGGCGCAGGCTACCGGTGAAAGGCTTGCCGGGTTTCACTTGATGGTCAAGCAGCGTCAGGCTGCCGCCCCAGTATCCGTTCAGACCAGCCAGCACCCACAGCAATGATGATTTGCCGCAACCGGACGGCCCGACCAGTCCGAAGCATTCGCCTTTACGGATGGTCAGATTGACGTTATGCACCACCGTGCGGGTTTCGTAACCCTGACGATGCGACACGCTAAGCTGACACAGTTCAGCAATAATTTCACTCATGGCGCGGATCCTGTTTTAAAGAAGCCAGCAGCGCGCGATCCAGCACCGGCAGGCGTTCACCGTGCGTAAATTTGCTCGGACGGCATGACCAGAGCGTATGCGTATAAGGATGGGTGGCGTTCGCCAACTGATCGGCTGCCAGTTCATCAAGCAGCTCGCCTTTGTACATCACCAGCACCCGTTCGCAATAACGGGCGATCTGTTGCAGGTCGTGACTGATCAGGATCAGTCCCATGTTTCGCTGTTCAACTAATCGCTCAATCAGCCCCAGAACCTGTTCGCGCATCTCGAAATCCAGCGCGGAAGTGGGTTCGTCGGCTATCAGCCACTGGGGATCATTGATCAGTGCAATCGCCAGCATCACGCGCTGCCCCATCCCGCCGGAAAGCTGATGCGGATACTGCTGTTGCAAGAAAGCCGGATTCGGCAGACCGACAGCATTCAGCATCTCGGTGACTTTTTCCTGACGCTCCTTGCGGCCAAGGCGTGTATGCAGGCGCAGCGGTTCTTCTACCTGCTTGCCGATTTTTTGTGTCGGATTGAGCGCATGTTTCGGATCCTGCATCACCATCGACACGCGGTTTCCGCGAAGCGTGCTCCACTCACGTTCTCTGAGCGTGGTCAGATCGTTGTCACCCAGCGTCAGCTGTGATGCACGCAATTTGCACGGATGCGGCAGTAACCCCATCAGCGCACGGGCGGTCAGGGATTTTCCGGAGCCGGACTCGCCGACCAGCGCCACGCGTTCCTGCCCGACGCTGAATGACAGGGATTTCACCAGTTCCAGCGGACGTTCGCCCGGCAAATAAATGGTCAAATCCTTCGCGACCAGCTGATCGCCGGATGACTTGTCCTTATGTAAAAAGTCAGTTGCCATGTCGTGGATCCATTTTGTCGCGCAGGCCGTCGCCCAGCAGGTTGAAAGCCAGGCTGGCAAATAAAATCGCCCCGCCCGGTGCTGCGGCAACCCACCATTGATCGAAAATCACCTTGCTGCCTTCAGCAACCATTGACCCCCATTCAGCGGTCGGTGGCTGAATACCCATACCGAGGAAGCCCAGACCGGCAGAAGCCAGAATGATGCCGCCGAGGCTGAGGGCCGCACGTACTACGGCGCTCGGCAGGCACAGCGGCAGAATATGGCCGAACATCAGACGCAACCCGCCGATGCCCTGCATCCGCGCCGCTGCCAGATAATCACTGCGGCGAAGTGCCAGCGTCTCCGCCCTTGCCTGTCGCGCAAAGGGCGGCCAGCTGGTGAAAGCCAGTGCCAGAGCCCCGTTCATCAGGCCGGGGCCGAGAATCGCCACCAGCGCCAGTGCCATCACCAGACTTGGCAAGGACATCACGATATCGGTCAGTCGCATCACAATGCGCTCATACCAGCCGCCAATGTATCCCGCGCTGATGCCGATCAGCAGCCCCACCGGAATGGTCAGTACCAGAATCAGTGACACCAGCAGCAGGGTCGGACGTGCACCATAGACCACGCGGGAGAGTAAATCGCGGCCAAACCCGTCGGTGCCCAGCCAGTGGGTTTCCGAAGGCGGCAGCAGGCGTAATTCGATGTGCTGAATATTCGGGTCAAACGGTGCCAGCCACGGCGCGAGCAGCGCGGTAAGCACCAGAATAGCAACCAGCACCAGTCCGACAGAAAACGTGGTGATGCGCCGGGTCGGTTTCCAGACGGAGGTATCGGCTTCAGCCTCAACCTGCGTCGGTTGTTCAGGAATCATTTGTGTCATAGCAACTACCGGGTTCGCGGATCGAGCAGATAAGTAAGGGCGTCAGCCAGCGCATTGAGCAGCACGAAGCAGGTGCCAATCAGCAGCGTAGCGCCAAGAATTGCCGGGGTATCCGCAGCAAACAACGCGGTGGTCAGATAACGCCCGACACCTGGCCAGGCGAATACCGTTTCGGTCAGTACCGCACCTTCGAGCAGGCTGGCGTAGGACAGCGTCAGCACCGTGATCAGTGTACCAAGCACGTTCGGGAAGACATGGCAAAGCAGAACACGCATCCTGCCGGCCCCTTTTGACCGGGCCAGAATCACATACTCTTTGTTCATTTCGCCCAGCATCGACGCACGCAACAGGCGCGTAATACCCGCCATCGACAACATCGCCAGCACCGTCACCGGCAACCATAAATGGCGGATAGCGTTGTAAAACATTTCACGGTCGCCGGACAGCCAGGTATCAATCAGGACAAAACCGGTGCGTGGCGTCATGGTGTACATATACAGGTCGTCAAGCCGCCCCGGCC
>NZ_JAFMOS010000546.1 GCF_019049755.1 Rahnella perminowiae | reverse complement strand
GAATTCAATGAAGGCAATTATTGAAGGAATAAACGTCCAGCAGAAGATGAGGTATAAGAATCCTTGCCCGATTTTACCCAGATAAAACTTATGAACACCAAAACCACCCAGGAAGAAAGCCAACAAAGCTGCAGCAACCCTGCTTTTAGTTCCCTGAGGATTAACGTTTTGAGTTGCTCCACAATGAGGGCATGATTTAGCCGACTCATGGATCTCCTTTCCGCATCCTCTACAAAAAACCATAGATCCCATTTCTATTTCCTTACATGTTATTATTCGGACTAATCTTACCCGTAATTATCATTAAGAAAAAGAGAATGATGATGCCTCAGCGAGAAGGGGATGCGTTCTGCCAGCTTACCGCGCGGGCAATGAATGGTCTTCAATACGCTTTATTATCAATAAATAATGCCGCAAACTCCACGGGCTGCAGCGTTTTTATGTCAAAACTACCTTCCATGCACATCAGCCATAAGCCACTTTGTGATTGATATGGTAAAAGGTCGCGGTGGCAGATTAGCAAATTTTTAAAACGGCCACTAAAAAGGGCGCATTCCGCACCCTGATATCAATTTCTATATTCTGTGCGACGATCTCACCGTCCGCTGAATACGTTTACGGGTCTTGGGATCAAAATACCGGCTTGGCCAGATGGTGCTTGGGTGTATTTCCAGTGCCTGGGCAATCAGGAGCTCGCCTTTCGGCCAGGGTCTTGAAAGTGCGTTAGACAGCGTCGAGGAACTCAGACCGGCAGCACGGGAAACGGCGGCCAGCGTGGTGCCTTTCTTACGCAATGCGGCAATGATATCAGCCTGATGCCAGTCGTGATTATTCATGACGGGTTACTCCTGTTTTTGACAGCGCAGGAACAGCAGGGCAGAAGGGCAGAAACGTAGGGGTATGTGATAGTTTCATGTTTTGAATCTCTAACGTGTGGATATAAACCACCGACAGAGCTGCGAAACTCTTATTGGTGGAAGCTCAGACAGGGTTCGCAGTACCGGCGAACGTTAGAAACCCGGCCAACCCGAAGGTTGCCCTGCCTGAGCCACCATTGAATGTACAAACACGATATCTCTGCGTTTGACAGGTACAGGAAGGCTCAACACATAATTATGACATATGTGTTTCTAACGTGGTATTCAGGCTGCGAAACCCGGCAGCGGATTTTGCCGCGGCGCACGCACTATAGCGTAATTGAGTGAGCTAAACCAACGGGTTAACTGCGGAAATGACGGGTGCTTTCCAGAGAAATTTCGGGCGTTGCAGCGGGTTACATGATTGACCCAGATGTAATTCGGTTTCATGCCAGGAGGTTGCAGAAATCCCCATCCGCCGAAAGGTGGGTGGGGGATTATTAATGTCTAAACGCCGCATGCACACGGCATTTTTATAGCGCCCTTCCATACACATCAGCCATAAGCCACTTTGTGATTGATATGGTAAAAGGTCGCGGTGGCAGCCATGACGTGTTGCTGCTCTTTACCTGGTTTGTGCGATTCCACATGGGTAATGTGGTAGCCGACGGCACCGGCATCCAGCGCTTTTTTAACAAATGCGTTATTGAGTTCTTCCATGGAGGTAGCCCAGGACACCGTGGTCACACCGACGGCCTGCAGCGAGGCAATCTCGCGATGTGATAACCCCGGGCGGACCAAAACAGGCTTAACCGCTTTGGGTGAGAATATAGACAAGACATCATTCACTAAGCCTTTCATGGATTTACTCCTCATCAGGTCATTTTTCTAAATCGGATCTTGAGTTGCACCGTTAATGAATAAAGAGGTTAACGCACCTGAAATATTCAGCGGGCATTGCTAATAAATACCTTTTCATGTAATGACCTTTAGCTTTAATTGCTAATTCTTTGTTAATTAATCTCCTGCCACAATTAACGCGAAAGTAAAAGAGGATATTTTCACCTGGTTACAGGTTAGGTGTTTTTGAAATGAGTACAAAAAGGGGCACATGTCACCCCCCATGTCTGCGGAATGTGCACTTCACTTTTCATCCACGGTTCTGTGACACGCGGTCAGGATGTTAACGGGGAGATTCTCTATGCATTCCGGTCGAACTGCTCTTATCGCCGTCATTTCGAAAGCTGGTTTGCGGATGATGGCGCTGCACCGGGGAAAATTTACGAAATGGAGTCCTATCACGGCATGCTGGCTTGTGTGATAGCCGGAGGCGGTCTGGCGCTGATGCCACGTAGTATGCTGGAAAGTATGCCGGGCAGCAGCACGGTGAGCATCTGGCCGCTGGCCGATAATTATCGTTTTTGACCACATGGCTGATATGGCGACGCGGCGTGTTAACCCGCAATCTGACAGAATTTGCGGCTCTGGCCCGTCAGCTGACGGTTAACCTTCCGCAACCTGCAAAATAATCTGCCAGTCCAGCGCGAGTTTCAGTACCACGCACGCCGCGCAAACAACAAAAATTGTCTTAAACATGGAGTCAATAAAATCCCTATGTGATGTAAATCACATTTTAATGGGCCGCAGCATAAACTTCATTTCATTTTTTGTGCAGAAAATGCTTTTTGGCGGTTTCGGCAGGGAGTTAGGGTTTATGGCAAGGCGTTATTTAGCGCTATGAATAAGCCAGGTACTGAGGGCCGCGCCAAAAGAAAAGAAATGACCCTGTTTGTACATAATAGCACCGCATGTTATTCACGCAGCGATACTATTATAAAGAGGGGAAAATTTAGCTTAACAATTTTTTTCTGCTTATTTTGGGCTGCTCAGGGAGGTTTGTGCGGGGAGATTTATTAATCCATCATCTGTTCTTATAAAATAATGCATTAAAATTCAATAAACCGAAGCGACTCACACAGGAATTGTGTAATAAGGTGTAATATTATCCTGACGCAATTGATATCATTATTTGTTTGTGTAGAATCAGAGTGACTAATTTAATGAAACGCCTCTAAAGTGAGCACATCATGGACAATGCATTAAACGTTTTGAATAATATCCGTACACTTCGGGCTCAGGCTCGCGAAATGCCTTTGAGTACCCTGGAAGAAATCCTTGAAAAACTGACCGCCATTGTGGAAGAAACTCGCGAAAATGCAAAAGCGCGCAGTGCACAGCAACAAGAGCGCGACGAAAAATTACTGAAATATCGCGAAATGCTGGCAAACGACGGCATCGCGATTGATGATCTTCTGGGTCATCAGAGTGCGAAAATCACCACCAAAGCCAAACGCAAGCCACGTCCTGCTCTTTATGAGTACACCGACACTGACGGTTCTAAAAAAACCTGGACTGGTCAGGGCCGTACACCTTCTGCCATCAAAGCAGCACTGGATGCTGGCGCTACACTGGAAAGTTTCCTGATCGCGCGCTAACCGAACGGTTGATGTGCTGAGTTTCTTCTGCCCTGCTTTTTAGCCGGGCAGGAAATGCGGTTCACTGTCAGTTTTTATTTTCTTATTTCCTCTCTTAAACGTTTCACTGTTCTGTTTTTTTCCCCTTTCATTGCTATCCCGCATTGTTCTTAATGTAAGCTTAAGTCTTGGGAAGTAAGGTTAACGTATCTTCGTTTACCGGAACTTCTATGCGTAGCCGATACTCCTCTGTGCAAATTGTGATTCACTGGCTGGTGCTGGTTTTAGTCGTTTTTACTTATACTACGATGGATATCAAGGGGGCGTTCGCCAGGGGCTCTCAGGTACGCGAACTATTAACACTGACGCATTACAGTCTGGGTTTTTGCGTATTATTTCTGATGTGTGTACGGGTGTTTGTGCGTGCAATGTATAGCACGCCGCCTGTTAAACCTGCGCCACCCCGCTGGCAACATAATCTTGCGGTGCTAACGCACACGGTGATTTATCTGATGTTTATCGGATTACCCGTACTGGGTATTTTATCGAAATATTACGCCGGTCATGACTGGACAATGTTTAACATCATGATGCCAAAAAGTGTTTTCCCGGATATGGAATTGCAAAGGCAGCTTAAAACAGTGCATATGTGGCTGGCCAATACGGGTTATTACCTGATTGGTTTACACGCTCTGGCGGCGCTCTGGCATCATTATCGTCTGCGTGACAATACACTGGTGCGGATGCTACCGGGGAGAAAATAGCGCAGGGAATGGCGGACATGAAAAACCGTTACGAGATGTTAAGTCAGACGATGTGATTAAAGTGACACGCCGGGCAGAAAGGGGATTCGGTGTCAGGGAACAATTGTCTGCGTATGAAAGCGGCGGTATTCTAAAACCCCTCTAATCAAAAGGATATTGAAATGGATACGACTGAAGAGCTGAGCGGAACGTACTTTTATCACGGGCATGCCAATCTGAGTAACCAAGAGTTATTTGGTCTAATTTTTATTGAAAGCTTATCAAACCACCTTGGGTTGGATACTACGGCTACAGTTCTCATTATTACAGGGCAGCCTTACATTCCGGTTCCGGGCAAGATGGTAACTGCAATACCGGGAACCAGCGTAGCGTCAAAGCTATCGAGGGCCCTTTTAAAGCAAGCCAAACTGCCCTTTGGCCTTAGAGCGTGGACGCCGGTTGGTAAGTCGTTCAATACCTTGACTATGCGAAAAACCACGAAATGGGCTGCACTGATAGATATGTCCCCTTTGTTGGATATGCAATGGCAGTCATATTAATTCAGCAGGTGGCCGCCGAAACCAGATCAAAATATAATTTAATAGCACGTCCAGAAGATCGTATTGCATGGACGTACTTTTAATGGAAGAAAAAGTCTTATTAATGTTCCGCGAGGAAATACCTGGTTACTACGATTTCGATTTGAAAAGGGAAGTGCCGCTTGAGTTTGATACAGAGCTACAAGATTTTGCTCCGGGTGATGATTTCGTATATGCCCTCGAAGCCTATGAAAAAACCTTTAAAGTGGATCTGTCAGTTGTAAATTGGTCCTTCTACTTTCCTTGGGAAAACCTTCCGTTTTTCACTCGCTGGTTTAAGGTTAAGCGTAAGGACATAGAAAAGACCAGAAAGCCCTTAACGGTAAGAATGTTCGCAGAATCGGCGAAGGCGGGTAAATGGCTTTATGACTAAGGGGCTTTTGCCCCTTTTTAATCATGCAGTTTGGCGATCATTCCACGAGTCAGCAAATATGATGTTCCCATCATTATGCTTCCAGGTAATTTTCTCGTAGCGTAAATCAACGCTCTCAAGATGGCCCGTGCCGGGACAGTTGCGGGTATCGTGCATCATAGGAGAAACGGAAATCACCTTCACCACTTCCAGGTGGTTCCGCTTTTCCCCGTACTGAGATTTGACGTCATACATGATCGGCCCCGCGCCCATTTCCCCGAGCTTTCAAACAGTCCAGAATTGATCACCTCCCCACATGATGGCGGTTTTTTTGTTTTAATGGATGACAGATTGTCTGCGCCATAGATAAGGCAATGTGTGGCAGCTTGAGCATTTCTGCTCTTGGTGCATTTTGGGGGCAATCGTAGGAGTGATGCTGCGCAATAATGGGAAATCACAGATTTTGAATACGCCCGTTCTGCATGTAAAAAATGCGCGAACAGGCGGATGGTAATTAGTTTAATTCTCGGTTTTTCTGATACACACAAAGGTGTGTATACGCCGCCTGTAACAGCGGAATATTTATCCCCACACGCGTCGCGCGCCCGACCAAATCACCAATAATCTGGTCGGCTTCAATCGGATATCCCTGCGTCATATCGCGGTACATGGAAGAGGTTTGTGGCGAGTTTTTATCAGTGACCGCTTCCCTGACTTTTGCCACGGCCGCCGCGCGTTCCGCGTAGCCAAAGGCTTTCATGGTGGTCAGTGCCTCGGTGACAATAGCCTGCGCGAACTCTGTTCCGCCGGGTGCAGAAGCCACCTGGCCGATGTTTCCGCGCATGGTGCAGGTGATCGCGCCAAAGCTCGACAGCAGCAGCCACTTTTCCCACAAATCGCTGATAATGGTTTCAGAAAGCACCGCGTCGATACCCGCACTCTGGAATGCCTGATCGACTTTCAGAATACGTTCGGTTTTTTCGCCGGAGAGTTCGCCATAAATAATCTGGTGCAAAGGCGTCATCTGATGAATATGTCCTTCAGCATCCAGCGTCGCGTTGATCTTGCACAGACCACCGATTAACGCATGTTCACCGAAACGCAGACTCAGTGTCTCCATATGTTTCATCCCGTTAAGTACCGGCATGACCATCGTATTTTCACCCACTACCGGTGCGATATCTTTCATTGCGGCTTCCAGTCCGAAGCTTTTTACTGTCAGCAAAATCAGATCATACGGGCCGGTCAGCTGAGAGGCCTGTATTACATTGGGCTGCACATGGAAATCACCGTGCGGGCTGTGGATCGTGAGCCCGTCCTGTTGTACCGCGTGCGCGCGTTTTTCACGTAAAAGAAATGTCACGTCCTGCCCGGCCTGCGCCAGCCGTGCCCCGAAATATCCGCCGGTCGCACCAGCGCCCACGACTAAAATCCGCATTTTTTTCCCCATCGTTCAAGACATTCAGAAATCAACCAGTGGGTTTTAAACTACGGGAAGAGGGCAACAGGAAGCAAGAGGGGATGATGTATTAAAAGCACACCGGTTGCTGATGGCGGGACTGGTTGATGCACCCGGACAATTGCGCAGCGGCGATGTGGGCGTTTATCGAGATAATCAGCTTATTCATAAAGACGCCTTTATTACCATTCCAATACTGGCTGAAAAAATGATACTCAGTCGCAGATCTATCGAACGTAATAATAAACGACTTCAGGATAGCCATCGGATTGAAAGGGCGGGGCCAACCAAGAAAGAATTCTGGAAAATACTGTGACTCCCCGCCCGCCGCCAGGGAGCCATAACAGAGGATATAACCGGGTTATTTCCCCCGCGCCAGAATCTTGCGGTAAAGCACCGGCAGTGAAATCACCACGATCAACATCGCACCGACAATCACTGACATCACAATCCCCGGCACATTCAGCAGGCTGAGGCCGAATGTCAGCAGTCCCATCAGGAACGCGGCAATAATCACGCCGGTCATGCTGCCGGAACCGCCGAGTACACTGACACCACCGAGTACAGCCATGGTAATCACGCTCAGCTCCCAGCCGAGCGCCAGTGTCGGTCGCGTACTGCCGAGGCGCGATGTCAGCAGAACTGCCGCCAGCCCGGACATCACGCCCACCAGCACGAACAACGTCAGGTTGTGTCGCTTGACGTTGATACCGGAATACCAGGCGGCAACCGGATTATTACCGATTGCATAAGTGCGGCGGCCAAAGTTAGTTTTGTGCAGCAGGAAATAAAATACCGCGCCCAGTACCAGGAACAACGCGAATTCAAACGACAACGGCCCCCAGACATAACCCTGACCAAACCACGCAAAACTGGCGGGATATTTATTCAGCGACTGATCACCCAGCAGTACATAGGTAATACCACGGAACAGACTCATGGTCCCGATGGTAATCACGATAGAAGACAGATTCAGCCGTGTCACCAGCAGTCCGTTGATCAGCCCGCACAATAAACCCACGCTGAGCCCCACACCCACCAGCGCCGGTGTGGGTAAACCAGCCTGAGCGCAGAATCCCATGATGGTGGAACTCAGCGCCATGGTGGAAGCGACCGACAGGTCGATCTCGCGGGCGATAATCAGCATCGCCATGGGGAGCACAATGATGGCTTTTTCGGTGAAGTTAAATGTTGCGTCCGACAGGTTCCATATATTGAGGAAATAGGGTGAGGCGAACGCATTCACCACAAACACCAGCAGCGTCACCAGCAGTAAAAAACCTTCCCAGCACATCAGGCGGCGGAAAAACGGCGTGACGGCCATGGTGGTTTTTTCGCCGGAGGAGGAATGTGGCGTGTTGCGTGACGTTAAGGTTTTGTTCATGAGCTTACCCCGGTTTCAGTTCGCACAGGCCGGACGGCAGGCGAGTGGCGCAGAATCAGCCGTCCTTTACGTTTATTGGCACGTTCATTGAGGATGACGGCAATCACAATCACGCCGCCGGAAATCGCCATCTGCCAGAACGGCGACACTTCAATCACCGGCAGGGCATTGTTGATGACGCCGAGGAATAGTGCGCCCAGCAGGCAACCGATCACCGAACCGATACCCCCCATGGTGCTGATTCCGCCAATAACGCATGCCGCGACAATTTGTAATTCAAAACCGTTGGCGACATCCACGTAAGCCACGGCAAAGCGTGAGATCCACAGATAGCCGCAGAAACCCGCCAGCGCACCGGAGAGACAGAAGCTGACGAATTGCATTTTGCCCGCGTTGATGCCGGTGTAATACGCTGCGGTGGCATTGCCGCCAGCTGTGTATAGCGCACGTCCGGTACGGCTGTAACGCAGAAAATATGCCACCAGAATCAGTGCGGCAATCGCACACCAGCCCAGTAGCGGCAGGCCGATAAAGGTGGTGCGTGGCAGACTGAGAAAGTCAGGGCTCATCTGGTGAGCGTTGATCCAGCCACCGTTGGAGAGCAGAAAGATAATGCCGCGATAAATGCTCATGGTTCCGAGCGTTACCACAATCGGCGGAATACCGACTTTCCACACCAGCAGACCATTAATCGCGCCCATCACCAGTCCCAGAACAGTGGCCAGTAACACCAGTGACCACACCGGGATATCCGGATGGTGGAAGTTAATCAGTGCGACGATCATACCGGTCAGCGCCAGATTGGCGGCCATCGATAAATCGATACCTTTGGTCAGCAACACCATCATCTGCCCGAGCGCGAGGATGATTAAAATCGAGGTGTCGTTAAACATCTCAAGCAGGTTTCCGGCACCGACAAACTCCGGCGAACGCGCGCCGACGCTGAGCACCATCAGCACTATCACCACCGCCAGCAACAGCTCGCGATATTTCAGCAGGTTTCTGATCATGCTGCCTCCTCGCCCGCGCCGCTGGCCGCGCTGACAATCCTTTCTGCGGTGGCTTCGCCGGCATTGAATTCTGCGACCATCAGCCCTTCATGCATGACGATAATGCGATCGGCCATGCCCATGACTTCCGGTAATTCGGAAGACACCATAATTACCGCCAGCCCGCGCCCGACCAGCTCAGACATAAACTGATGTACCGCCGCTTTCGATCCGATATCAATGCCCTTTGTTGGCTCATCGAGAATGATGATATCCGGTTTGGTCGCCAGCCATTTCGCGATGACCACCTTTTGCTGATTACCGCCGGACAGCGTGCCCACGGCCTGTTTCCAGCTGGACGCTTTCACCTGCAACCGTCTGGCGTAATCATCGGCCAGCGCCCACTCTTTTTTATCATTGAGGACGCCGCGCGGATTAAGCTGGCTGAGTTGCGGCAAACTGATATTCTGGCTGATCGGCAAATCAATGATCGCTCCCTGTTTCTGCCTTTCTTCCGGCACGTACACAATCCCGGCGCGGATGGCCTGCGACGGGCGGGAGAAATGCTGTTCTTTGCCGTTGATGAGGATTTTTCCGCCGTTTGGCTGTGTGACACCAAACAGCGCCTGCATCAGCTCGGTACGTCCCGCCCCCACCAGCCCGTAAAAGCCGAGGATTTCGCCTTTGCGCAGCGAGAAATTAATGCCCGCAAATTCGGTCGGATGGCTCAGGTTTTGCACTTCAAGCACGGTTTCCCCAGGCTCGCAGTTCACTTTCGGGTATGCCTGACTGACTTCACGGCCCACCATCATGGTCACCATCTGCTGCTCGCTGATGTCACTGATTTTGCCGGAGCCGACATAGCTGCCATCGCGCAAAACGGTGTAGTAATCGGAGAGGGTGAAAATCTCGTCGAACTTATGTGAGATAAACAAAATAGCTTTACCCTCATGTTTCAGGCGTTCGACAATCTGATAAAACTCAATAATTTCGTGCTGAGAAAGGGCGGCGGTGGGTTCGTCGAGAATCACCACCTGGGCATCAAACGACAGTGCGCGGGCGATCGCCACCATGTGGCGTTGCGCGATACTCAGTTCTTTGAGGATAGCGTGAGGGTCAATATTTACTTCAAGTCGCGTCAGGATATCACGCGCCTGCTGATGCATCGCCTGCCAGTTCAGACGCTTGAAAATGCCGTGATAAAGATAGTGGCCGACAAAGATATTCTCGGTGACAGAAAGTTCGTCAAACAGTACGGTTTCCTGATGGATAGCGGTGATGCCAACTTTGTGGGCGGATTCGGGATTCGGCAGTTTTATCGGAATAGCTTTATAGTGCAACTCCCCTTCCTCCGGCTGATAAATGCCGGTCATGACTTTCACCAGCGTTGATTTTCCCGCGCCGTTTTCGCCAATCAGGGCGGTTACTTTACCCGGATACAAATCCACGTGAACGTTATTTAACGCCCTGACACCCGGAAAGACTTTGCTGATGCCCTGCAATGACAACAGCGGTGTCGCTGAATCACTCATGTTGTTTCCCCAGTCTGACTAAGTACAACAAAACGGCTGACCGGTAATCCGGCCAGCCGCGTTCAGGATCAGAAGATTTTAGAGAATTTATCGATATTACTGGCGTCGTAGACAAAAGGTTCAGCCATTGCACCGCTGCCGTCTGCATCAAGTTTCACTTTACCTAAACGGCCCATGCTGGCTTCCGTCTTAGTGGCGGTGCCTTTCACCAAATCATCAGCCAGATAGGTGGCGGCGTAACCCAGATCTATCGGGTTCCAGATGGCAAAACTTTTCGTTGCACCGGATTTCACTGCGCCTGCCATTTCAGACGGCAGCCCGAGTCCTGTTACGTAAACCTTACCGATTTTGCCCTGATCTTTGACCGCCTGCGCCGCTGCCACGATACCCACGGATGAAGGGGAAATAATCACTTTCAGATCCGGATAGGATTTCAACAGACCAATGGTTTCGCGGTAGCTTTTATCTGACAAATCATCACCATAAGCGACGGTCACCAGATTCACCGAAGGGTATTTCGGCAGCACTTTTTTCATTTCCGCAATCCACAGATTCTGGTTGGTGGAGGTAGGGGTTGCGCTCAGGATCGCGACATCACCTTTCTCCACATTCAGCGCTTTCAGCGCGTCGGCAGCCAGTTTGACGTTGGTTTCGCCAATCAATGCATTGTTGGAGGGATTGAGATGGATTTGGCGGCCATCTTTGGCGACACCGGAATCCCAGGACACCACTTTAATGCCGCGCTGCATGGCTTTTTTCAGCACCGGCACCAGTGCATCGGGGTCATTGGCCGAGACGGCGATGGCGTCGACGCCCTGCGCAATCAGGCCATTTAGCACTTCGATTTGCGCTTCGGCGGTGGTCGTTGTCGGGCCGGTATAGATTACTTTTACATCACCCAGTTCTTTGGCAGCCTGCTGAGCGCCGACGTTTGCTGCTTCAAAAAAACCGTTGCCCAGCGACTTTGCCACCAGTGCAATTTTCACTTCTGCCGATGCCGCGCCTGCCAGCAGAATACTGCCCGCCATCAGGGTGAGGCTCAGTACGTGTTTTAATTTCATTGTTTGTACTCCGCATAAAGTTTAACGACTAAAAAATTGCCGACGCGCCAGGCGCATGATCACGACTCTAGGAGGTTGCTGACAGGCTCACCTTTCCGCGAGTGCCAGTTCAGCGCGAACTATGGCAAAGATGCAAAGGTTTAAGCGAACAACCTCACAATTTGATAACAATCTTGTTTCGGTCATGCCAAACGGTCAGAAAAACACACATTACCGGTCTTAGAAAACCGCACTGAAATTGGGCATAAAGCTACGCAGGGTGCCGGATTGCAAAGGATTTAATAAGGAAGGGAATGTTTTGTTCAAAAGCGGCTGGCGGATCACAGTTTCAACCCGATGGACACTCCGGCGCCGACTAAGATATTACGATAATGTTAATAAGGAGTCGGAAATGACCGTGTTACGCAGTAGTGAGTATTTTCTCTCAGGAGATTTCCCGGTCGCTATTGAACCCCGTTATCCGCAGGAAACCTTTCCTGAACATCATCATCAGGATTTCAATGAAATTGTGCTGGTTGAGCATGGCACCGGCACGCACGTTTTTAATGATCAGCCGCTGATCCTGAGTTCGGGCAGTGTGTGTTTTGTACGCCACTGCGACCATCATCTCTATGAAGATACCGACCACCTGCATCTGACCAACGTGCTGTATCGCAGCCCGAATGCGTTTCGTTTTCTCAACGGCGTCGGTGATTTACTGCCGCAGGAAGTGGACGGGGTCTATCCTGCGCACTGGCGCATCAGTCCGAATCAGATAATCCAGGCTAAAATGCTGATTGATTTGCTGGCGCGATCCCCTGCTATGCAATCTCCGCAATCGCAGGCGCAGCAGGAATTATATTTTATGCAGCTGTTATTGTTACTGCGCAAAGGCAGCCGTGAGGTGGGTTATCGCGGGCAGGGCGGTGATCTGAACAATCTGCTGGACTGGTTGAATGAGCATTACAACGAGGACGTCGACTGGCCTGAACTGGCTGCGCGGTTCTCAATGTCGCTGCGCACCTTGCATCGCCAGATGAAACAGCAAACCGGCTGCACACCGCTCAATTACCTCAACCGCCTGCGTCTGCTCAATGCGCGTAACATGCTGCGTTTCAGCGACAGCCCGATAACCGAGATTGCGCACAATTGCGGTTTCTGTGATAGCAATTATTTCTCCACATTGTTTAAACGCGAATTTGGTTATGCCCCCCGAAGTGTGCGCCAGTAGCCCCGTAATTTGCAAAAATGTTATGTCAGTCAGTCCGACCATGACATTTTTGCCATTTCTTAAAATTAAATGGCAACCACGGAAAGGTAATGACTCCCCGGATAGAACAGGCTGTTAAAACTTCACAAAAAAGAGCTTTTTTATTAACAATTCGTTCATCACCTCTATCCGTATTTGGAGACGCTACATGAGCACAGTTCAGAAACGTATGTACATCAACGGCGAGTTCGTCGAAAACACGGGCGGTAAATGGATTGACGTTGTGAATCCGGCGACAGAACGCGTGATTTCGCAGATCCCCGAAGGGTCGGCTGAAGATGCTAAAAAAGCCATTGATGCGGCCGAAGCGGCGCAACCGGGCTGGGAAGCCTTGCCTGCAGTAGAACGCGGCGTGTGGCTGCATAAAATCGCCGACGGTATCCGTGAGCGCGAAGCCGAACTGACTGAAACCATTATTGCGGAGGGCGGTAAAACCTACGGCCTGGCGCAAACCGAAGTGCTGTTCACCGCCGATTATCTTGACTACATGGCGGAATGGGCCCGTCGCTATGAAGGGGAAATCATTCAGAGCGACCGGCCAAATGAAAACATCTTTGTGTTCCGCAAAGCCATCGGCGTGACCACCGGTATTTTGCCGTGGAACTTCCCGTTCTTCCTGATCGCCCGTAAAGCAGCACCGGCGCTGATCACGGGTAACACCATCGTGATCAAACCGAGTGAAATCACGCCAAACAATGCGGTGATCTTCGCGGAAATTATTCACAAAATTGGTCTGCCAAAAGGTGTGCTGAATATTGTCACCGGCTACGGTCCGACAGTCGGGCAGGAACTGGCGGCGAATCCGAAAGTCGGCATGGTCAGCCTGACCGGCAGCGTAGCAGCAGGCATCGCCACCATGACCGCAGCGGCGCAGAATGTCACCAAAGTCTCGCTGGAACTGGGCGGCAAAGCCCCGGCTATCGTAATGAATGACGCAGACTTGGATCTGGCGGTGAAAGCCATCGTCAGTTCGCGCGTCATCAATACCGGGCAGGTGTGTAACTGCGCGGAACGCGTTTACGTGCAGGAAGGGGTGTATGACGAATTTATTTCCCGCATCAGCGAAGCGATGAAGAAAGTCACATTCGGCAATACCGCTGAGCAAAAAGAGCTGGATATGGGGCCATTGATCAGCGGTGCAGCATTGCAGCGTGTGGAAGAAAAAGTGGCGAAAGCCGTGTCACAGGGCGCAAAAGTATTGCTGGGTGGAAAGCGTCATGGTGATAAAGGTTTCTTCTATCAGCCGACAGTGCTGGTGGATGTAAAGCAGGATATGCCGATTATGCATGAAGAAGTGTTTGGCCCTGTACTGCCGGTTGCCACGTTCAAAACGCTGGATGAGGCGATTGCCATGGCAAACGACAGTGAATACGGGCTGACGTCATCGATTTACACCAGCAACATCAATACGGCGATGAAGGCGCTTAAGCAGCTGAAATTTGGCGAAACGTACATCAACCGCGAAAACTTCGAAGCCATGCAGGGCTTCCACGCGGGCTGGCGTAAGTCGGGTGTCGGTGGCGCCGACGGAAAACACGGTTTGCAGGAATATCTGCAAACACATGTTGCATACCTGCAGTTCCATTAATGAACACACTGTGGCCGGAGCAGGGTAACCTCTCTCTCCGGCTGGCTGACTTTCATCTGACAAGGAAACCCCGTGAGCCGCAATGATTTCCTGACCGGCATTCGTCAGCATAAATTTATGCAAATGCTGTTCCCGTCGCCCGCTGAAAAATCTACTCCGTCAGAAGAATTTGGCCGTGCGCTGACCCTGATGGGGGGGATTTGGGATGACACTTTCCTGCGGACGTCGCCACACGGTTATATGACCCTCAACGCCTATCTGCGCGGGTTATATCCGGCAGATTCTCTGTTTTGTTCCGCTACGCCGGAGATTATCGCAGAGAGGAATCTTGACGCCCGGATGCAGGCCGCATCGCTGAAAGATGTCGATGTCGGCGTGGTCCGTGCCTGTTTTGGTGTCGCAGAAACCGGCGCTGTATTTCTCAGTGATCCGCAACTTTGTGTGAATTCCCTCAGTGCGATGGCTAAAAATCTGGTGGTGCTGCTCGACATTAATCACATCATCGAACACCTGCACCTTGCCCACCGCCAGCCGCAGCCATTCAACGCCCGCTACGCGATCCTGGTCACCGGCCCGGCGGCGATGGCCGACAGCGAAAGTGCGCTGATGCTCGGCGCGAAAGGTGTCAAAAGCCTGCGGGTGATCGCGATTTAAGTCAGAAAATCCACGGATCCTGCTGTACTCACCTCGCGTAAAATAACTCCTGTAAATAAAATAAATCCTATCTGATACAATGAGTAAACAGGTGCACAACGGGCGTGTCCTGACTTTTACGGCAAGTGAGTGCGTTAACCATGAGCGTGATACAGAGCCTTATCAAACAAGCATTTGGAACCGGTAACGGCAACGAAGCGGCCACTTTCCTGGCCAGCGCGTGCAACCGGATGAAGGCCATGGATAAAATGACCATTGCCCGTGAAGTAGAGAGCGCACTCAGAGGCGTCAGTTTCAGCCGCGCCGAGTCAGAGAAAACAAAAGTAAAAACTGTTTACAAAGACACCGCCGTCACGCTCGAAAAACTCCTTTCACTGGAAAAACAGGTCCGCAGCCTGACACATGAACTGGCCGTTGCACGCAACCAAACACATGGCGGCAATACAGAAGACGTTGAGCGGATGAAAGGGGAATTATCACGTCTTAATACGCGAATCAGCGAACTGCTGCGCCAGGCCGATATACAGAAAAAGCAGCACGCCGATGAACTGACCTTGTTGCGCTCACGCCAGCGGGCGACTGGCAATTCAAACTCCGCAGAACTGGATGCCGCAAACCGGCTGATTGCTTATACCGGCAGTCAGATGGCTGCGATGGCGGCAGCGCGCGATACGCTGCAACAGCGTTTAAGCCGGCTGGAAACCGAGTCGGAACGCCAGATGCGTGAGGAAGAGGATAAACGCCACGCTGCTAACCGTCGTGCCGACGGGAATTACGCCCTGCTCGGGCAACAGAAAGAACTGACGGCTGAGGCGAACCGTAAAATCACACAGCTTCGTGCCAGTCTGAAACTCGAAGAGTATGAAGGGCAGAGTGCGAAAAACGAAAAGGCAAAACTGAAGAAGCAAATCGCGGATCTGGAAGAGGAAAACAGCTGTCTGGCCGAGCGTTTGCGTGATAACGAAGAAGACTGTGAGCGTCTCAGCGACGCGCTTGACCGGACAAATCAGGAATTTGCCGCCTACAAGGCGCAAAAGGAACGCCTGAACCGCTGGATCCACGTACCGGGTGCCATGATGGGGATTTCCGTCGTGGCACTGGTATTGTATTCAGATGCCCAACCCGGACATCTGTTTGACAGCCTCGCCCCCGCTGCATTTCTGGGCTGTGTGGTCTATGCCCTATCCCTGATGATCGCGTTTACCCGCAGGGCGTAGAGGAGCGAGTTTCCTGCCTTTACTTCACCGCCCCTGTTGCCGCCTGCTCAATCAGTGCGGCCACTTCTTTTGGATGTGATTCATAAACCGAATGGCTGGCACCGGCGATTTCGACGGTGTGGCTGTGCGCGCGTTTGGCGTACATACGTTCTAAATCAGGATTAATGATCTTGTCGGACTTCGCCACCATGTACCAGCTTGGTTTCACTTTCCATGCCGGATCAGGAATGTTTGCCGTGAATACGCTGGCGGACGTCAGCATCTGTGCCTGCGCTTCAAATTCAGCCTGTTTGCGCGGCAGGTCTGCGGCGAAATCAGACGGGAAATTGGCCGGATTGATGTACAGGAAACCGTCCGGCGTTTTCACAAACGGATGCGCAGAGTTCGGGTATTTCTTGCCGTTAATCGCTTCCGTTTCACCGTTATCCAGCGCATGTGCTGCGATGTAAACCAGCCCCGCGACGTGCGTATCATTCCCTGCTTCCGTAATGATAGCGCCGCCGTAGCTGTGACCGACCAGGATCGCCGGACCGTTTTGCCTGTCCAGAATACGTTTGGTGGCGGCGACGTCATCCGGGAAAGACGTCAGTGGCTCCTGCACCAGTGTCACTTTATAGCCGTCATGCGTCAGGATGTCGTACACCGGACGCCAGCCTGAACCGCCGACAAACGCGCCGTGAACCAGCACAATATTTTTCACCGGCGCAGCGTTGGCTGCCTGAGAACCGAACGCCGCTGTGGCGGCAAACAACAATGTTGAAACTAAACGTAAACGCATGGCATGACCTCTTTTACTGTGATCAGAAATGAAACTCAGTGTGTGAGGCCACTTTGAGCGCGGTGCTCTGACAGAGGAATGACGTGCGGATGACAAAAACGTCATAAAGCCGCAGAAGCCGCAGGCCCCGAAAGGCGCTGTGAAAACGTTTCCCCGGCATTATTTGCGGGTATTTTAGGCGTGGCGGGAATTTTCCATTTTATATGTTTTGTAAAGAGGTCGGGTTTCATTATGCGAAACGGATCGTCTGAAAAAACGGCGATCAATATGTCGCCGTCTTAAAAGAATGGTCTATATTTATTCTGTAGCCTGCATTTTCGCGTGGGTTTCGAAAGACGAAGCGGAATTAGCCCACTGAAAGTC
>NZ_JAFMOS010000547.1 GCF_019049755.1 Rahnella perminowiae | reverse complement strand
GTTTTTACCGTTACCGGATTGCCCGGCACGGATAATTCACGCCAGACTTCATTATGTTGCCCGATCAGTTGCTGCGCTGAAACATATGTACGATCGCCAGTGGTATGCGCATCCGACGCGACTGTCACGGCATAACCTTTGCTGGCAGCAACCTTGATGGTGGTATCTACACAATAGTCCGTCGCACAACCGCAGATAGTAAAACCGGTTACGTTCAGTTCTTCCTGCAGAACATGATCGAGGGAGGTGCGGTAGAAAGAATCGCAGGCGGTTTTAGTCACGGAAAGTGCGTCTTCCGGCAGATGTAGCTCCGGCAATACCTGCCAGTATTCACTCCCTTCCGTCATTTCGCCTTCAGCGTGTTGAATGAAGATGACGCGCCCTGCCCGGGCTATCAGTTGATTAATCTGTTCGACCCGTCCGCTGCGGTCATAACGCGGCGAAGCAAATACCCCGTTTTGCATATCTACCACAATAAGAACACGTTGCTCTGACACGAGTTTTCTCCACACAAGAACACGTTGAATTACTTTTTCACCAGCGGATGATTATTCCAGGGGCTGTCGGCTGCAGGTTCGGCGGTACTGACTTTGGTTTTTTGCGGCGCCTGTGCAGACAAGGGGGTGCGGCGCTTGCTGCGGGTCAAATCCGGGCGCAGATGGCCTTCGATAAAATCCAGATATAAGGTTTCCACTTCCTTACGCGCCCAGGGTGTGCGGCGCAGGAACTTCAGGCTGGATTTCACACTCGGGTCACTTTTGAAGCAATTGATATTGACCTGTGAGGCCAGCGCAGGCCAGCCAAAGTTATCCACCAGTGTTGTCAGCAGTTTTTCCAGCGTGACGCCGTGCAGCGGATCTTTCGCTGCGCCAGGGTTTTGTGGTGTATCCGTCATTGGCTCGCTCGTCATTTTAAAATGTCAGGGTGATGATTTACAGGCCGCGCAGTCTATCACTTTTATCCCCGACATACTTCACATTGCCTGTGGGTTGGCTGCGTTCAATCACCCGACTTATTTGGGGACAGCTTTACGAAATCGCAATAAACTGCTCGCGCAATGCATGCAGCTCGTCACGGGTGTTAGCCGCTTCTTCAAACTCCAGATTTTGCGCGTGCGCATACATTTTGCTTTCCAGCTCTTTAATGCGCTGCTCCAGCGCTTTTGGCGTAAGCGATTTGAAGGTCTGCGCCGCTTCGGCATCGCGTTTGTCTTTGTTCTTTTTGGTCTTCGGTTGACCGAGTTGCAGGATGTCGGAGATCTTCTTATTCAGCCCCATCGGCGTGATGCCGTTTTCGAGGTTATACGCTTCCTGTTTGGCGCGACGACGTTCGGTTTCTTCAATGGCACGGGCCATCGAGTGGGTAATTTTATCACCGTAGAGAATCGCTTTACCGTTGAGGTTACGCGCTGCACGGCCGATGGTCTGGATGAGTGAACGTTCAGAACGCAGGAAGCCTTCTTTATCCGCATCCAGAATGGCCACCAGCGACACTTCCGGCATATCCAGCCCTTCGCGCAGCAAGTTGATCCCCACCAGCACGTCAAATTCCCCCAGACGCAAATCGCGGATAATTTCCACACGCTCAACGGTATCGATGTCAGAGTGCAGGTAACGCACCTTCTCGCCGTGTTCTTCCAGATACTCCGTCAAATCCTCGGCCATACGTTTGGTCAGCGTGGTGACCAGCACACGCTCGTTAATCGCGACACGTTTACGGATCTCCGATAACAGGTCATCCACCTGTGTGGTCACCGGCCGTACTTCAATGATCGGATCCAGCAGACCGGTCGGACGCACCACCTGATCGACCACATCGTCACCGGACTTCTCCAGCTCGTATTTCCCCGGCGTGGCTGAGACATAAATACTTTGGGGTGCCAGCGCTTCGAATTCCTCAAAACGCATCGGGCGGTTATCCAGCGCGGAAGGCAGACGGAAACCATATTCCACCAGCGTTTCTTTACGAGAGCGGTCGCCTTTGTACATACCGCCGATTTGCGGAATGGTGACGTGCGATTCATCGACAATCAGCAGGCCGTCAGCCGGAAGATAATCAAACAACGTCGGTGGCGGCTCGCCCGGCCCGCGGCCGGACAGATAACGTGAGTAGTTTTCAATACCGGAGCAATAACCCAACTCATTCATCATTTCGAGATCAAACTGCGTACGCTGGCTGATACGTTGCTCTTCCAGCAGTTTGTTATTGGCAAGCAGCACCTTGCGGCGATCCGCCAGTTCGACCTTGATTTCTTCCATCGCCTGTACAATACGTTCGCGTGGGGTTACGTAGTGCGTTTTAGGGTAAATGGTAAAACGCGGCACTTCATGTTGCACCTGGCCGGTCAGCGGATCAAACAGCGAAAGACGTTCAACTTCCTGATCAAACAGCTCAATGCGCAACGCCAGATCATCCGATTCAGCCGGGAACACATCAATCACTTCGCCACGCACGCGGAAAGTACTGCGCTGGAAAGCCTGATCGTTGCGCGCATATTGCAGCTCTGCCAGGCGACGCAGGATCGAACGCTGATCGATAATCATCCCTTTGGTCAGATGAAGCATCATTTTCAGGTACAAATCCGGATCGCCCAGACCGTATATCGCTGAAACAGAAGCCACCACAATGACATCACGTCGTTCGAGCAGAGCTTTGGTGGCAGAAAGGCGCATCTGCTCGATGTGTTCGTTCACCGAGGCGTCTTTTTCGATAAAAGTATCTGAACTTGGGACATACGCCTCTGGCTGATAATAGTCATAGTAAGAGACGAAATATTCGACGGCGTTTTCCGGGAAGAATTCTTTCATCTCACCGTATAACTGCGCGGCCAGCGTTTTGTTGGGCGCCAGTACCATCGTCGGACGGTTCAGATCCGCAATCACATTCGCCACGGTAAAGGTTTTGCCCGAACCGGTGACCCCGAGCAATGTCTGGTGCGCCAGCCCGTTCTCCAGCCCTTCTTCCAGACGGCGTATCGCCTCTGGCTGATCGCCGGACGGTTTAAATTCGGAATGCAGTTTGAACACTTTACTCATGACGGGCTACCTGACTGAAATGGGAACGCATAGGGCCGTGCGCGCTGTACGGGTGAACAGTTTGCGGAAAAATAGTATGAAAGACTTCGCGATTTTTGCCAGCCCTGATTTTACCTTCGCTATAATACTGTATATAAAACCAGCTTCCAACCGATAAAGAATGTTTGCGTTTAACCTGCTGGCGCTGCTGCACTTTTTTAGGATATGAAAGATGAGATCTCTCACCATCAGGTGACATTTTTTCCCAAAATTCTTTCCCCTTCCGCTTTCTGACCACAGGCTGACGAAGATTGACACAACTATGACGAACGAATTACGACTGTATTGCTTTTAGGTAACTCATTGATTAAAAAGATTATCACTAAAAAGCTGCGAATACGGGCAAACTGAGCGGAACCCGCATGCTGACTCGTCTGTAGCAACTTTTCTTACTCTCATACACAAGGTTATCCACAGGAATAGTGGATAAGTCTCAGCACGCCCCGCGCTGCGGGAGTTGGTAAAAAACAGGATTTTGCCTCCCGCCGGTCTGAGAGGTCTTTTTTAGTTATTTTTTATCTTTTTTATCTCCTTATTTATGCCTATTTTGCCTAGAGAGTCAGGCTGATGTTTCTTGCAAAAACCAAAAGTGCATCCCGACAGGATTTTTTGCTCATGTTTGTCCATGAGGTTGCACCAAAAGCAGTAAGGGCAGCACTGGCAAAGTGCAGTTCCCTTGATGCCGCACCCTGCGGGGGAAAACTCAAAACCTCAGAAACGCTAATGAATAATCCTAAATTGTAAGGGGCCTGGCTGGTAACACCCATGCAACGCCCCTTTTCCCTGCCGTTTTTACAAACTTGGCCTGAGAGTTGCAACGTCTGTGCATGAAAAGGTTAAGGCAGCCAGAACTGCTTTTTTCACCCCGGCGTAAAAAATGAAGATCTCCCTGTTTTCTGGGGTACAGAATCATTTTTAACGTAGGGAAACCTCTCTTAGCCCCATTTATGACTGGTTAAGGGATATTTATCTGTCATTGATGCTGTCAGATTGTCCGTCAACAAACGGGATTAAATTCTGTCAGGGGCATCAATAGCGGAACATAAATGTCAGAAATATGACAGTGGCCGTCAAAGTGAAGTTCAGCGGAAGGCTCCGTGCGGGAGGGAGATCTGATGTTAAGTGTAAAATCAGTTAATCAGTATTATGGGCAAAAACATATTCTGTGGGATATCAATCTCGAACTGTACCGCGGTCAATGTACCTGCCTGATCGGGCGAAATGGCGTAGGAAAAACCACGCTGGTGAACTGCATCATGGGGCATCTTCCGGTGAAAAGCGGTGCAATTTCCTGGCAATCACGTGATGAAGAACCGCAAAGTCTGCTGAATTTGCCGGTCGAAAGCCGTGCGCAAATGGGTATCGGTTACGTGCCACAAGGACGGCAGATTTTCTCCCAGATGAGCGTCGATGAAAACCTGCAAATTGCTATGATGGCCAGCCGGAATAAGACCCGTCGTGTGCCGGAAGAAGTGTATGACCTTTTTCCGACACTAAAGGAAATGGGAGCGCGCAAAGCCGGTGAACTTGATGAAAGCCAGCAGCAGCAACTGGCAATCAGCCGTGCACTGGTTCAGGAGCCTGAATTACTGATTCTGGATGAACCCACCGAGCATACCAGCGCATCGATGGCGGCGAATATGGGTAATATTATTCACCGCCTGAACCGTGATCTTGGTCTGACATTGTTGCTGGTCGGCCATAAATTGCCGTTCATCCGCAGCGTCGCGGACCGTTTCTGTCTGGTCGATGACGGACGAAACATCGCGCAAGGCACGCTGGCGCAGCTTGACGATACGTTAGTCAAAAATTATCTGACCGTCTGATGTCTCAGCGGGTGAGGCGGTCCAGATCCAGATATTGGCCTAAATTCACGTCCAAACCCTGAGTCAGGTACGGGATCTCGCCCAACAGGGGCGCAGGCAGCATACGCGTGAGCGTCTCTCTGTAAGCCTGATGATGCTTCCCCGTTTCCTGAATGTCATTGGCTATCCAGCCTGCCAGAGGCAAGCCGCTTTGTACAATGGCCTGCGCCGTCAGCACGGCATGGTTAATACAACCGAGCCGCATGCCTACCACTAACACTACCGGCAATTGTTCGGCCACCGCCCAGTCGGCAAACGTGTAATCTGCCGTCAGCGGCGTGTACCAGCCGCCCGCGCCTTCCACCACCACCCAGTCCGCCAGCGGTTCGAGATGACGCAACCCGTCTGATAACACCTGTGGATCAATCGGCCGGTTTTCCAGTTCGCTGACGATATGAGGTGACGTCGGTTCGATAAACGTGCACGGGTTCACTTCGTCATAACGCAGCCCGACAGTGCTGTAAGCCTGCAAGGCCAGCGCATCACTGTTGCGAGGCCCTTCCCCGGTCATTTCACTGCCTGATGCCACCGGTTTATAACCGGCGGTTGTGTGTCCGGCGCATGCAGCAGCCTGTAAAAAAGCAGTGGTCGCCACGGTTTTACCGACTTCAGTGTCGGTGCCGGTAATAAAGTATTTTTTCATCATTTATTTTAATAAAAGTCTGGTGTTGGTTGGCTCCCTCCCCTGCGGCGGGGAGGGCGCCGATCAGCGAGGGATCAGTTCTTCGACCTGCAAAATGCCGTAGACCAGCCGGTAGTTGAGCGGCAGGATGCCGTCGCGGCGGGCATAGTGTTTGTCCAGTAATTGCAGACGTTCCCTGCCACCCAGGCCGCCGAGCCGTCCGTTCTTGATGTGCGTCGCGCCGATGCCTTTCAGCGAACGAAGCAGTGACATGACATCAGGAAATCGGGCAACGTGATCGCTGAACGTCACTTCATGACGATACGGCGCACAGGCTTCAGCGATTTTATCCGGCGTCAGGAACTGATTGACGTGACGCCGGCCATCGACCTTCATCCACGCCGCAGCCAGTTCATTGAGCGAACCTTCTGCCAGGGTAGAAAACAGTACCAGCCCGCCGTTGCGGGTGACCCGGTGCATTTCTTCCAGCGCGCGCGGCAGTGCGTTGCACCACTGCACGGCCAGATTGCTAAAGCAGATGTCGACAGAATTGTCGGCAAACGGCAGACGTTCGATGTCCCCAGGGATATATTCATCGGCTGAATCCAGTTCACGCGCACGGTTCAGCATGCCTTCGGAGAGATCCAGCGCAATGACATTTTTGCCCTGCGCGCGCCAGTACCGGCTGAAGTGGCCGGTGCCGCAACCGGCATCGACGACAATCTTGCCGGAATCTTTCAGATACGGCGCTGCCAGCGCCAGCAATTCCTCACCCACATCACGCTGCAACTGCGCGGCGTTTTCATAGCTGATGGCGGCGCGACTGAACGCATCGGCCACCGCTTGTTTGTTCACTAATTCAGTGACTGCACCCATAAAGGGACTCCAGCAAAAAATCGATATCTTCCGGCTCATGCGCCGCCGTCAGGGTAATGCGCAGCCGCGCACTGCCCGGTGGCACCGTCGGTGGACGGATGGCACTGACCCATAAACCGCGCCCGCGAAGCGCCGAAGCCAGATCCAGCGCGGGCTGATTTTCACCCACAATCACCGGCTGGATCGCCGTTTGCGAACCGGTGAGCTGATAGGGCAAACCGGCGGCACCCGCGCGAAAACGCGCAATATTGGCCGCCAGTTTATCACGCAAGCCGTCATCCTGCCGGACTCGTGCCAGTGACGCCTGTAACGCACACACCTGCGCTGCCGGCATCGATGTGCTGTAAATCAGATGGCGGGCGAACTGCAATAAATAATCGGCAGTAGCATCATCACACAGCACCGCCGCGCCGCAGCAACCGAAAGCTTTTCCGAAGGTGACCACCAGCAGTTCCGGCCTGATGCCCTGCTGCCAGCAACTGCCCCGCCCTTGTTCACCGGTAACACCCACGCCGTGTGCGTCATCGACCATCAGCCAGCTGCCGTGTGCCTGGCATAAATGCTGCAGATCAGCCAGCGGTGCCATGTCGCCGTCCATGCTGAATACGCCTTCGGTCACCACCAGCGTTTCACCGGTTACCGGTTTTTCTAACAGGCGTTGCAGGGAATCCGGCTGATTGTGATGAAAACGGCGCAACAGCGAAGGCGCATGCGCTGCGGCTTCCAGCAAAGACGCATGGCTGAGTTTGTCAGCCAGCACGCGATCATCGCTTTGCATCAGCGCCGCGAGAACCGCCTGATTTGCCGCAAAACCGGAGATAAACAGCAACGCACGCGGATATCCCTGCCAGCCGGCCAGCTGTTGCTCAAACTCTGCATGCGCATCGCTGTAACCAGTGACGTGGCCGGAACCGCCGCTGCCGACACCATATCTCTGCGCGCCCTGCTGCCACGCGGCAATCACGTCTGCGTCCTGACTCAGACCCAGGTAATCGTTACCTGAAAAGTTCAGATAACGCCGTTCGCCCTGCGTCAGGAAGCGTGCGCTGCCGCCCCGGTTTGGCTGCCGTACGCGAAATGCCGCTGCCTGTTTACGCGCGGCTACCGCTTCGTTAATCCGCGTTTGCCAGCTCATCGGTTATACGGCGGCGTTGTAAAACTGGTCGGTATCCGCATGAACCAGCTGTTCAGCCAGCGCGGCCTGCTGCTGGTTATCGCCCATTTCTGTTTCGAATGCCTGCGGGTTAAGCCCCAGTTTGCCGAACAGAATTAAGTCTTTGTCTTCCGCCGGGTTGGGCGTGGTCAGCAGTTTACAGCCGTAGAAGATGGAGTTGGCACCGGCCATAAAGCACATTGCCTGGGTCTGCTCGCTCATCTGCTCACGACCGGCGGACAAACGCACATAAGACTGCGGCATCATGATGCGCGCCACCGCGATGGTGCGGATGAAATCAAACGGATCCACATCGTCGTTATCAGCCAGCGGCGTGCCTTTCACTTTCACCAGCATATTGATCGGCACGCTTTCCGGTGGCACCGGCAGGTTCGCCAGCTGCATCAGTAAACCGGCGCGATCTTTCACGGTTTCGCCCAAACCGACAATCCCGCCGGAGCACACTTTAATGCCCGCGCCGCGCACTTCCGCCAGTGTGTCCAGACGTTCCTGATAGCTGCGGGTGGTAATGATGCTGCCGTAAAATTCCGGCGAGGTATCAAGGTTATGGTTGTAGAAATCCAGCCCGGCGTGCGCCAGACGCTGTGCCTGCGTGGTGTTCAGCGTGCCGAGGGTCATGCAGGTTTCCATGCCCATCTCTTTCACACCCTGCACCATTTGTTCAAGGTAGGGCATGTCGCGGTCATGCGGGTTTTTCCACGCCGCGCCCATGCAGAACCGGGTCGAACCGGCGGCTTTCGCCTGACGGGCAGATTCGAGCACCTGCTCGACTTGCATCAGACGTTCAGACTCCAGCCCGGTTTTGTAACGGGAACTCTGCGGGCAATATTTACAGTCTTCCGGACAGGCACCGGTTTTGATCGACAGCAAGGTACTGACCTGAACCTGACGCGGATCGAAATGCTGACGGTGGATTTGCTGCGCCTCGAACATCAGCTCAAGGAATGGCTTATCGAACAGGGCCTGGGTTTTGTCCAGCGTCCAGTGGGTGCGGGTAGTCATTGATGACTTCTCCAAATAATAATCTGTTACCCCTTCATCCTTCAGGCTGCCTAGATGCAATCAGAATGATTTTGGGCTTGATGTTTTCATAATCCGTAAACCATTTTTAATTTGTTTTGGTTTACCGTCAACGTTAAAATTATTTTTTGGTTTACAACTTACCCCCAGCAGGACTCGTTTATGACACCCGCCGATATTGAATTCGACCAGCGCCACATCTGGCACCCGTATACGTCTATGACCAAACCGCTGCCCGCGTATCCGGTCGAATCCGCATCCGGCGTGATGTTACAACTGGCTGATGGCCGCCAGCTGGTGGACGGTATGTCGTCATGGTGGGCAGCGATCCACGGCTACAACCATCCGCAGCTCAATCAGGCGGCCATCGCACAAATCGGAAAAATGTCACATGTCATGTTTGGCGGGATGACTCACCCGCCGGCGATTGCGTTATCCCGTCGTCTGGTAGAGATGACGCCTGCGGGTCTTGAATGTGTATTTCTGGCAGATTCCGGTTCGGTGGCCGTTGAAGTGGCGCTGAAAATGGCGATGCAATACTGGCAGGCGCGCGGCGAAAAACGGCAGACCTTGCTGACCCTGCGCAATGGTTATCACGGCGACACCTTTGGCGCGATGTCGGTCTGTGATCCGCAAAATTCGATGCACAGTTTGTATCAGGGTTATCTGCCACAGCATCTTTTTGCCGATGCGCCGCAGAGCCGTTTTGACGGTGAATGGAATGAGGCGGATATCGCGCCGTTTGCCAACATGCTGGACGAGAATCACCCCAAAATTGCGGCAGTCATTTTAGAACCGGTGGTTCAGGGCGCGGGCGGAATGCGGATTTATCACCCGCTGTATCTCAAACGCGTACGTAAGTTATGCGATGAATACGGCGTGTTGCTGATTGCTGATGAAATTGCCACCGGTTTTGGCCGTACCGGCAAGCTGTTTGCCTGCGATCACGCCGGGATTTCACCGGATATTCTCTGCCTCGGTAAAGCGCTGACCGGCGGCTATATGACACTCTCCGCCACGCTTACCACCCGCCATGTGGCGCAGGTGATCAGCGACGGCGAGGCCGGATGTTTCATGCATGGCCCGACCTTTATGGGTAATCCGCTGGCCTGCGCGGTCGCCAACGCCAGTCTGCATTTACTGGCGGAAAACCGCTGGCAGGCACAGGTACTGAACATTGAAAAGCAGCTGAATGCCGGGTTGCGGCCACTGGCAGAGCATCCGGCCGTTGCTGACGTACGGGTGCTCGGAGCAATAGGTGTGGTGGAAATGCGCCAGCCGGTAGACATGGCGCGGTTGCAGAAGCATTTCGTCGGGCAGGGAGTGTGGATACGTCCGTTCGGTAAACTGATTTATCTGATGCCACCGTACATCATTTCACCTGAAGAACTGAGCAAACTGACCGGTGCCATCGCCAGCGCCCTGACCACACTGTACTGATTAACCTGTACTGACTAACCGGTGCGAGGTGGACAACAGCGCGCTCAGTTTTTCCCGGCTGAGCCGCGCTTCTTCATTAAGAAAATCAATGGCAACTTTCAGCGCGGGTGTCGGGTTTTCCGGATACAACAGCGTATACGATGCCCCGCTTGCCACACACAGCGGGAACGGCGCAATCACCCTTCCCGCCTGCAAATCATCTTCAATTAATGTCAGATCACCTATCGCAACACCATAGCCCTGTAATGCCGAGTTGATCGCCAGATCCAGCGTATCAAAATGCTGCGATTTCGCCGAAGGCAGCCCCTGCACGCCTTCCTCACGCAGCCACAACAACCAGTCGCGACGATCCCGTGTCGGGTGAAGCAACGTTTTATCGGCCAGATCCGCCACTTCCGTTTTCCCTTCATGACGCGGCAGGAAATCCGGGGTACACACCGGCGTCAGCACTTCGTCAAACAGATGATGCGCGCGGCGCTGTGATTCCGGCTGACGCCCGAACACCACGGCGGCATCAAAATGCTCGTTGCTGAAATCCACGCCGTGGGCAATGGAAGCCGTCAGCTCGATCTGCATATCGGGCCTGTCGTTTTGCAACTGAATCACCCGCGGCAGCAACCAGCGCATGGAACAGGTCGGGCATTTAATGCGTAACGTATCCGGGTGCGAACCGACACGTTTCAGGGCTTCGCCCATCAGCGCCAGCGCCTGTTGTACCGGCGGCAACAGCTGTGCCCCGCGCGGAGTCAGCGTCAGCCCGCGGGCCTGACGTAAAAACAACGGATAACCCAGCGTGGCCTCAAGCCCGGTAATCTGGCGGCTGACCGCGCCTTGTGTAATATGCAACAACGACGCCGCATGCGTCAGATTGAGCGTCTGCGCCACCACAGCAAAGGTTTTCAACACGTTGAGCGAAGGTAAATTCAGATACGGCAATTCAGGAGAAAAACTCACAGTTACCTCGTTAGGCACATCGCATAGCCATGACTTCAGATCATGACGAGTATGACAAACTTTCCATTGTCGGCACAGGGGAACTGTTGCTTAATCATTCAACACCTTTTTTTACCTTGTCATGGCCACACGGCCTGTTTTTTGGGGAAATGCTATGAAAAGCGCCATGTCGCCCCGGTCAAAATTACCTGACGTCGGCACCACTATTTTTACCGTTATCGGCCAGCTCAGCGCCGAACATAACGCACTGAACCTGTCGCAGGGTGCACCGAATTTCTCATGCCAGCCCGCATTAATCGACAGCGTCGCTAAAGCCATGCGCGAAGGTCATAACCAGTACGCGCCTATGAGCGGCGTGGCGGCATTACGCCATGCGCTGTCCGCCAAAGCCGAAGCGCTTTACGGCTGCAAATATGACCCCGACAGCGAAGTGACGGTCATTGCCAGCGCCAGCGAAGGACTGTATTCCGCCATCAGCGCTCTGGTACATCCGGGCGATGAAGTGATTTATTTCGAACCGTCGTTTGACAGCTACGCACCGATCGTCCGTTTACAGGGGGCAAAGCCGGTGGCTATCGGCCTGTCGATGGACGATTTCAGCATCGACTGGGATCAGGTCGCAAACGCGTTCAACAGCCGCACCCGGATGATCATCATTAACAGCCCGCACAACCCGACCGGTGCTATTTTTACGGATGTCGATATCGAACGCCTGACAGCGCTGACTAAAAATACCGATATCGTGATTTTGTCCGATGAAGTGTATGAGCATGTGGTGTTTGACGGCGAGCGCCACGAAAGCATGGCCTGTCATCCGCAACTGGCTGAACGCAGCGTGATTGTGTCGTCTTTTGGCAAAACCTATCACGTCACGGGCTGGCGGGTGGGGTATTGTCTGGCACCGGCAGAGCTGATGGATGAAATCCGCAAAGTCCATCAGTTTATGGTGTTCTCCGCCGACACACCGATGCAGGTGGCCTTTGCCGACGCGCTGGCTGACCCGCAAAGTTATCTGGAACTGGCCGGTTTTTATCAGCAAAAGCGCGACCTGCTGGCCGAAGCCCTCAGCGAATCCCGCTTTGAATTACTGCCAAGCCGTGGCAGTTTCTTTATGCTGGCGCGCTTTAGTCATTTCAGTCCGCTGACGGACGATGAATTTGTGCTGAGCCTGATACGTGATCATCAGATTGCGACCATTCCGCTGTCAGCGTTTTACAGCAATAACAAACCTACCGGGCTTATCCGCCTGAGTTTCGCCAAAGATAACGACACGTTGTACGAAGGCGCACGCCGCCTGTGTCGCGTCTGAGACCGGGTATTTATCTGAATAACGCAGGGGAATTGTGAATAATGAAAAAATTGAAAATCGCATTGCTGTTAGGTTGCGCCGTGGCGTCTTTCTCCGCACTGGCCGACGGTTCCACACTGAAGTTCGGCCTGGAAGCACAATATCCACCGTTTGAATCGAAAAGCGCAACCGGTGAATTACAGGGTTTTGATATTGATCTGGGCAACGCCGTTTGCGCAGCGGCCCGCTTAAAATGCGACTGGTACGATACCTCGTTCGACGGCCTGATTGCAGCATTGCAGGCCCGTAAATTTGATGCGATTAACTCGGCGATGAACGTCACGGAAAAGCGCCGTCAGGCGATTGATTTCACACAAGTCATTTACCGCGTACCGACAAAACTGATCGCCAAAAAAGATTCCGGCCTGCTGCCGACAACTGAGTCACTGAAAGGCAAGCATATCGGCGTATTGCAGGGTTCGATTCAGGAAAGTTATGCGCAGGCGCACTGGGCACCGAAAGGCGTGGATATCGTTTCTTATCAGGATCAGAACCAGGTGTATCTGGATCTGTCATCCGGCCGCCTTGATGGCACGTTAGTGCTGGCGCCGGCCGGTCAGAGCGGTTTCCTGTCGCGTCCGGACGGTAAAGATTATGGCTTTGTCGGCGACGCCGTACGTGATGACAAGATCCTCGGCAGCGGCATCGCGTTCGGCCTGCGTAAAGGCGATACCGCGCTGAAAGAGAAACTTGATGCAGCCATCGCTAAGGTGCAGGCAGACGGCGTGGTTAAAGCGCTTTCGAAGAAATACTTTGGTGATATTGATGTGAGCGTAAAATAAAGAAGCTTGTGCTAATGAGCTTTGCTCCTCCCCCTGCGAAAGGGGAAATCGGGTGGAGGTTTTAAGGGCTGACACCCGGCCAAAGCATACTTCAACATTTTGATTTTGATATTAATACTCCACCCCTACCCTCCCCTTCGCAGGGGAGAATACTCAGAATTCCCAATGACTTCTTCGCCAAACGCACCGGCTTGTGGCAATGATTTCTAGTCTTGAGTTGGAAACACGCAGAAAGCTTTCTAAGCTGCCTGTACGGCAGTGAACTGTTGCGTTTTCAGGTTTACTCTTATTTCAGGGAAAAAACCCACGATTTATTCCAACATGGCATAAACCGCTTCGTCCGATGACTGTTTAGCGTCCTATACTTATTCCCAATTACGTTGACTTTGAATCCCCTTATAAGAAAAAAGGAAGGAACTGATATGCCTCAGTCACAATCTGAAAACCGCCGCATCGTGCTGGCTTCACGTCCTCACGGTAAACCTGTCGATGATAACTTTCGTCTGGAAAAAGCCCCGTTACCGCAAGCCAAAGACGGCCAGTTATTGCTGCGCACCGTCTGGTTGTCACTTGATCCGTACATGCGCGGACGCATGAGCGACGCGCCTTCCTACGCCGCACCGGTGCAAATCGGTGAGGTGATGACCGGTGGTGCAGTTTCCCGCGTGGTGGAATCGAAAAATCCGGATTTCAGACCCGGCGATTTAGTGGTCGGCAGAACCGGCTGGCAGGATTATTCCGTTGCCGATGGCCAGGACGTCAAGAAACTGGAAGGGGCAGCACTCAAACAACCGTCCCTCGCACTGGGTGTATTGGGCATGCCGGGTTTTACCGCTTTTATGGGCCTGCTGGATATCGGTGAACCCAAACCGGGCGAAACGCTGGTCGTGGCTGCCGCGACGGGGCCTGTCGGTTCGCTGGTCGGACAGATTGGTAAGATCAAAGGCTGCCGTGTAATCGGGATTGCCGGTGGCGAAGAAAAATGCCGCTATGCGGTTGAGCATTTCGGTTTCGATGAATGCCTGGATCACCGCGCGCCGGATCTGGATAAACGTCTGAAAGCGGCCTGCCCGGAAGGCATTGATGTGTATTTTGAAAATGTCGGTGGCGCGGTGTTTGATGCCGTGTTGCCGCTGCTCAATACCAAAGCACGTATCCCGCTGTGCGGGCTGGTTTCTCAATATAATGCAACCGGTCTGAAAGATGGTCAGGACCGCCTTTCCTTGCTGACCGGCACCATCCTGAAGAAACGCATGCGTATGCAGGGCTTTATTATTTTTGATGATTACGGCCATCGCTATCCGGAATTTGCACAACAGATGAGTGAATGGTTTGAACAGGGGAAAGTCAAATTCCGTGAAGATATCGTGGAAGGATTAGAGAATGCTCCGCAGGCGTTCTTTGGTCTGCTTGAGGGTAAAAACTTTGGCAAACTGGTCGTCCGTGTCGGTCAGGACTGATTTATTCTTAACGTCAGCCGGCAACGTCCACAGGAGGTTACATGAAATTACTGATGGTATTGACATCACACGATAAACTCGGTGAAACCGGTAAGAAAACCGGTTTCTGGCTGGAAGAATTTACTGCGCCTTATTACGAATTTCTGGATGCCGGTGCCGAACTGACGCTGGCTTCGCCGAAAGGCGGACAGCCACCGCTCGATCCGAAAAGCGATGAGCCGGATGCGCAGACCGAAACCACCGAACGTTTCCGTAATGATAAAGATGCACAGAAGGTGCTGGCGAACACGCACAAACTTGCTGATGTTAACGCTGATGACTTCGATGCCATTTTTTATCCGGGCGGTCACGGCCCGTTGTGGGATCTGGCTGAAGACCCGCACTCTATCGCGCTGATCCAGGCATTCTGGGCTGCGGGCAAACCGGTCTCTGCGGTCTGCCACGCACCGGGGGTTTTGCGCAATGTACTGGTGGAGGACGGCACGCCGCTGCTGAAAGACAAGCGCGTGACGGGCTTTAGTAACAGCGAAGAAGACGCGGTCGGGCTGACCGATATCGTGCCTTTTTTGGTCGAGGACGAGCTGAAAAAACATGGCGGTGACTACAGTAAGGCGGCAGACTGGCGGCCTTATTCCATTACCGACGGAAACCTGATCACCGGGCAGAATCCGGCCTCTTCCAGAGCGGTCGCACAGGCATTGCTGAAATTGCTGGGCGGCGGCGGGGCCGGCAAGTAATCTGACCGTGACTATTTCATCATCTGAAGAGGGTTTTATGGCATTTACACTGACCAGTAATGATCTGCGCGATGGCGAAAAAATGCCGGAAACGCAGGTTTTTAACGGCATGGGCTACAACGGTGACAACCTGTCGCCGCATCTGACCTGGTCCGGCGCGCCTGAGGGCACCAAAAGTTTTGTTATCACCTGCTATGATCCGGATGCCCCGACGGGTTCCGGCTGGTGGCATTGGGGCGTCGCCAATATTCCGGCTGACGTGACCGAATTGCCACAAGGTGCAGGCTCCGGCAAAGGCGGTTTACCCGCAGGTGCGGTACAAACCCGCACTGACTTTGGTAAGGCCGGTTATGGCGGCGCAGCCCCTCCGCAGGGCGAACACCATCACTATCATTTCACCGTCTACGCCATCGATACAGAAACGCTGGAAGTCGATGAGAATGCCAGCGGCGCATATCTCGGCTTCAACGTGCACTTCCATACTCTCGGCAAAGCATCACTGACAGTGATATACAGCTGATTCCTGTGGTATAAAAGACGCAGAAAAGGTGGTCAGTTTTTACTGGCCACCGTTTTTTTATTGCGGCGTTTGCTGCAACATTGAAAAAAAGAATAATCTTCTTCATCAAGGAGTCAGTCACAGTGAAAATTTCCACCCTGTCGCGCGCGTGCGCTGTATTGTCTGCCAGTCTTATCCTGGCGGCATGTAGCAGCAGCCATCAAGGCTTATCCAGCCAGGTTGCTCCGGGCACCGCGTCACTGCCCGTGTTATCAGCGGACGAAGCGGCCAATTTTACCACGAAAAATTATCTCGCCTTTGGCGGCCCTTCTTTGCAGGTTCAGCAACAGGGCTGGTTCCCTAAACTGGCAAGCACTGACGGTGTGAAAACCAGTTTCGTGGTGGGCCCGCAGTTAGGCACAGATGGCGCGCAATACTCCAACGTTCAGATGGCGGTAAACGCGGCACTGGCTGTGCGTAACCACGGCGAACGTATCTTCATTAAAATTCTGCCAGGCACGTATAACGGTGCGGTTTACATCCCGGCTGGTGCACCGCCAGTGACCTTATTCGGTGCGGGCAATAGCGCTTCTGATGTTACCCTCGCACAGGGTCTCGAAGCGTCCGCCGCTCCGGCAACATACCGTTCAACCGTCAGCCCTAACGGCCAGTTCCTGCCAGGCGATCGCGCGTACTATATGTTCCGGAACTGTGCCACCCTGACCACTGAAACCATCGGCACTGGCTGTACCGCGACCGTCTGGTCACAAAGCAACGGTGTTCAGATACAGAACCTGACTATTGGTAACGCCCTGCTCGATACCGTGGATGCCGGTGATCATTCTGCCGTTGCGCTGCGTACCGATGGTGACAATGTGATTCTGGATAACGTGCGTCTGATTGGCCGCCAGAATACCTTTATGGTCAATACCGCCAACATCCACAACCAGACTGACAACAACCGTTACAGCCGTGCTTACGTGCATAACAGCCTGATCGTCGGTGATGTGGATTACGTATTTGGCCGCGCTAATGCAGTATTCGATCACGTTGAGTTCCACACTGTCAGCAGCCGTGGCGTGAAACAGGCGTCCATCTTCGCGCCAAACACGCCAGCCGCCGCGCCTTACGGCTTCCTGGTGATCGACAGCAACCTGACCGGTGACCGTGGCTTCGAGCAGGCAGCGAAAGCCAAAATGGGCCGTGCATGGGATGCTGACGGCGCCAGCAGCCAGCTGGTGATCCGTGACAGCAGCTTCGACAACAGCTATGACCAGATGAATCCGTGGGGCGCTTCCGTCTTCTCCGGGCATCCGTTTGTTGGCAATGTGCCGAAAGATGAAAAACAGCAGCGCAACGTGAATGACACTAACTTCAACCGCCTGTGGCAGTACAACAATGTACTGACTCAGCCTGCGAAGTAATTCAGTCTGATGCCATGAAAAAACCGCCGGGGTGGGCCTCCGGCGGTTTTTTTTCGTTCAGCC